>CAIMMM010000108.1 GCA_903842575.1 uncultured Bacteroidota bacterium
AGGATGAGGTTGGCACTTCGACAAGCTCAGTGTGACAAGGATGAGGTTGGCACTTCGACAAGCTCAGTGTGACAAGGATGAGGTTGGCACTTCGACAAGCTCAGTGTGACAAGGATGAGGTTGAGGAAATGTATGATTAAAAAAAAAGTAAATTATGAAAAATGATTCTATTATTGATGATTGGGATTTAGTTATCAAAGGGCATACATCGCTTTTTGATTTTAAATTCAATGATCTTTGGAACTATAGAGATTTACTTTTGATGTTTGTAAAAAGGGATTTTGTAAGCTTTTATAAACAAACAATATTAGGTCCGTTTTGGTTTTTTATTCAACCTATTTTAACTACAATTGTCTTTTCCTTTGTTTTTGGAAAATTGGCGGGTATTAGTACGGATGGGCTACCAAAGTTTTTATTTTATCTATCGGGCATAACCGCTTGGAATTATTTTTCGGATTGTTTGACTAAAACAAGTACGGTTTTTAAGGATAATGCCAATATATTTGGGAAAGTATATTTCCCCAGATTAATTATGCCATTAAGTATTGTTACGAGTAACCTAGTTCGTTTTGGCGTTCAGATGGTATTGCTATTAATCATGATGGGTTATTTTGCTGCTACGGGAGCAGAATTTCAGGTTACTTATGCTATCTTTTTCTTTCCCCTTTTAGTGATTTTAATGGCATTATTAGGATTAGGGCTCGGGCTAATTATTACAGCAATGACAACTAAATACCGAGATTTAAGTTTTTTGGTTACTTTTGGAGTTCAATTATTAATGTATGCTACCACAGTGATTTATCCTTTGAGCGCAGCACCGCTTGGGTATAAAAAATATATTGAACTAAACCCAATGACAGGAATTATTGAAGCTTTCCGATTTGCTTTTTTAGGCAAAGGAGAATTTACCATTTGGAGTATAAGTTATTCCACAGTTTTTACGTTAATTGTACTACTTCTTGGTATTTTAATTTTTAATAAAACCGAAAAAAACTTCGTGGATACTATATAGAGGTTGAGGTTGGCACTTCGATACTTCCTTCGTCAGCACAGGCGGAGCTCAGTGTGACAAGGTTGGGGTTGAGGTTAAGGTTTAGTTTGGGGTTTTGTTTATAATTAAGGGATATGGGTTATTATAGTTTTGAAGATATGAATGTTTGGAAGTTGGCTATGGAAATTGCGGAACGTGTATTTCAATTGACTTCCAATTTACCCAGAAGTGAGGATTATGGACTAACTAGCCAAATAAGACGAGCAGCATTGTCAATATCGGCAAATATTGCAGAGGGTTTTGGGAGAAGTACCCTAATGGATAAGAAACGATTTTATATTATAGCCAGAGGAAGTGTTTTTGAAACAAAAAGTCATTTGATTTATGGAAAGAATGTCAATTATTTTGAACAATCAGAAATAGCATTAATTCATGAATTAATTGACAAAAATGTATTAGAGTTGAATAAATTAATTAAATCGTTGCAACCTCAGCCTTCACCTGAATCTTAACCTTATTTTTCTATGAAACCAGTTATACAGGTAGAAAACTTATCCAAAGCCTATCAAATAGGGCAAATAGGGACAGGAACTATTTCAAGAGATTTGGAGCGTTTTGTTGCAACAAAAATTCTAGGGAAAGAAGATCCTTTTCTTAAAATTGGAGAAAACAACGACAGAAGCACCAAAGGTCAAAGTAATATTGTTTGGTCCTTAAAGGATATCAACTTTGAAATTAATCAGGGCGATGCTGTTGGGATTATTGGTAAGAATGGAGCAGGGAAAAGCACCTTGTTGAAACTCTTATCAAGAGTTACCAGCCCAACAACGGGAACTATAAAAGTAAAAGGGCGCATTGCCAGTTTGTTGGAAGTTGGTACAGGCTTTCATCCTGAGTTGTCGGGAAGAGAAAATATCTTCCTCAATGGAGCCATACTTGGCATGCGGAAAAAGGAGATTACACGAAAACTGGATGAAATTATTGATTTCTCTGGAGTTGAAAGGTATATAGATACTCCGGTTAAAAGATATTCTTCAGGAATGTATGTGCGTTTAGCTTTTGCAGTAGCAGCACATCTAGAGAGTGAAATCCTTATTGTTGATGAAGTATTAGCTGTTGGCGATGCCGAGTTTCAAAAAAAATGTCTTGGTAAAATGGGAGATATTAGCAAAGGGGAAGGTCGAACTATTTTATTTGTGAGTCACAATATGGCTAGTATTAAGTTGTTATGCAATCAATCCCTTTTGTTAAATAATGGATTGTTACAAAATACGGGACAAACAGATGCTATTATTAGTGAATATAAAAAATTGTATACCAGTAAATCAAATAAAATTCAGGATTTCAATACTAATAATGACTTTTTTATTTTAAAAGAAGTGTATTATGAAAATGAAAATAAAATGGATATTATTTCAATTAACAACGAAATTCATATTACTTTGGTTTTTGATTTTAAAACTTCAATTTCTGGAATAGCCTTTGAAATATTTATGAAAAATGATGAAGATACTATTGTTTTTACCAATTTCACTAAAACCATGCATGTTGAAAAAGGAATTTCAAAAGTCGTATGTATCATTCCAAGTAATTTTCTGAATTGTGAAGTGTATAACTTCACAATTGGTGTTTCCAAAAATTACACTTCTTTTTTAGCAAAATATGATAATATTGTAAGTATTCAGGTTGAAGATCATATTAGCGAATTGGGTTGGCAGGGAAAAGTTGAAGGGATCGTTAGGCCAAAATTATCTTGGTTTATAAATAAAGAAATTATTTAAACAATGATTGAAAAAATAGAACATAACTCGATACAATTGGCCATAATAGTAAGAGCTCATTATAAAAAAGAAGGCATAGAGTTTTTTACTAATGACAATGATTCACAGCAATTGGGCTATATGAATAGACCTGAGGGCTATGTTATTGCACCTCACCGACACAATATTGTTCCTAGAGAAGTACATCTAACTCAAGAAGTTTTATTTATTAAAAGCGGCAAAGTTCGAGTAGATTTTTATGACAATTCACAAACCTATATTCAAAGTGCCATTTTGAATCAAGGTGATGTAATTTTGTTGGCAGATGGTGGACATGGTTTTAAAATGTTAGCGCCCTCAGAAATGATTGAAGTAAAGCAAGGGCCTTATTGTGGAGAGCAAGATAAAGTTAGGTTTGAATCGATTAACGATGAGCAAGTTTTGTATTAAAAGATAGTAGTATTGCCAAAAATGTAATTTGTAATTTCCATCATGAAAAAGAAAATAAAAAGAATACTTCTAAAATTGTCTGGATTTTTTCTTACCGATCTCCTCTCAGGTCAAAATAAGATCATAAAATTTCAAACAATTTCCAATTGTTTGTCAAAAGGGAGTATTGCTGCTGCATCAAGAACGGTTGATGCTACAAATCCAATTTCTTGGGAATTTTCAGCTTTCTCACAAAACTGTGAAGACGGAATAATTGATTATTTAACAAAGAAAATTAAAAACCCTAACAAGTATTTTATCGAAATAGGTGCATCAACAGGTGTGGAATGTAATACGGCCTATCTTGCTTATGTTCAAAAATTTTCGGGATTAATGATTGATGGGAGTACTATTGCAATAGAATATGCCAAATCCATAAGTCATAGTTTAGGAGTGTCTTACCATTCCTTATTCGTTACTATTGATAACCTTGATAGAATAAAGGAATTGTCATTATATCATGACCCCGATTTACTAAGTTGGGATACTGATGGGAATGATTATTATTTTGTAAACAAATTGTTTGATTTAGGATTTAGACCCAAAATATTTGTGGTGGAATACAATTCTGCTTTTGGTCCAGATAAAAAAATCACCATTCAATATGATGAAAAATTTTACATTAATACGGCGCATACTACTGCCTTGTATTATGGTTGTTCTATCGCTTTATGGAAACAACTTTTTGAAGAAAAAAACTATACATTTGTAACGGTTGACAGCAATGGAGTCAATGCCTTTTTTATAGATAATACGCAATTTGATATTGATTTTATTCGAAATTTAAAAGGAAAAGATTTTATTGAAAATTTTTATCAATTTAATAAATTTAAGTTTTCCTGGGAAAATCAATTTGAATTAATTCAGGATTTACCCTATTTTACCCTATCATAATTTTATTACCACGCTAATTCATTATTAAAAAGTGTCAAATTTTAAAGACTACAGCACTTATTACGATCTACTTTATAAAGACAAAGATTATAAAGCGGAAAGTGAGTATGTTATAAAAAAAATAAAATCTTTTTTCCCTGAGGCAAAATCAATTTTAGAATTAGGTTCTGGAAGTGGTTCGCATGCTAAATATTTCTGTGAAAGTGGTTTTGAAGTAACGGGAATAGAAAGAAGTCAGGAAATGGTTCTGCAATCTTTGCAAAAAAAAATCCAGGGATTTAATCCTATTATTGGCGATATTGTGACCACTTCACTTCCTAGAAAATTTGATGTTGTTCTTTCTCTTTTTCATGTTATCAGTTATTTGACGGATAATCAATCGCTGATTCAATGTTTTGAAAATGCACATAACCACTTAAATAATGGAGGTGTTTTTATTTTTGATGTTTGGTATTCACCAGCCGTTTATTTTCAAAAACCAGAAACTAGGATAAAAAGATTAGAAAATTCCGAAATAGAAGTCATTCGAATTGCGGAATCAGAAATGCTTGCAACTCAAAATGTAGTCAATGTACATTTTGAAGTGATTATAAAAAATAAAAAAAATTCACAATCACAGACGTTACATGAATTGCACCCCATGCGTCATTTTTCAATTCCCGAAATAGCCTTATTGGCTAAAACAACCCACTTTGAACTGGTGCATTCCGAAGCGTTTTTGACAGAAGAAAACCCTTCAGAAAACACTTGGGGTGTATGTTTTATTTTAAAAAAGTTATAATATGATACCTGTAAATACACCCTTATTATCTGGGAATGAGTTAAAATATGTGACGGAATGTATTGAAACAGGTTGGATTTCTAGTGAAGGGCCTTTTATTAAAAAATTCGAAGAAGGCTTTGCCCATTACATAGGTTTAAAGAACGGAATTGCTGTTTCAAATGGTTCAGCAGCCTTGGATATTGCCATAAAAGCTTTAGGAATTGGGAAAGGAGATGAAGTGATTATGCCAACGTTTACCATCATTTCGCCCGCGCAATCCATAGTTACTGCCGGAGCCACCCCAGTTTTAGTGGATAGTGATTCTGAAACGTGGAACATGGATGTATCGCAAATAGAAGCTAAAATAACACCTAGAACCAAAGCCATTTTAGTAGTTCACATTTATGGCTTGCCTGTAGAAATGGATACAATAGTAGCATTGTGTCAAAAATACAATTTAAAACTTATTGAAGATGCTGCCGAAATGCACGGACAAACCTATAATGGAAAGTTGTGTGGCAGTTTTGGGGATATCAGTGTTTTTAGTTTCTATCCCAATAAACATATTACGACAGGGGAAGGTGGTATGATCTTGTGCAATGATGATGATTTGGCTGCTCAATGTCAAAAGTTACGAAACCTTGCTTTTGAACCTAACGGGCGACGATTTATACACAACGAAATTGGTTGGAATTATAGAATGACCAATCTTCAAGCCGCACTTGGCGTAGCGCAATTAGAGAAAATTGATTATCACGTGCAACGAAAAAGAGCAATTGGCAATTTATATGCTGATGGCTTAAAAGGCATTAAAGGATTTCAATTGCCCTTAAAAGCAACAGCATCCGCCGAAAATATTTACTGGGTTTTTGGTTTGGTTGCTGATACCGAAGCTTTACAAATTGAAATGGTTAACAAGCTAACAGCGGCAAAAATAGGGACGCGCCCTTTCTTTTGGTGCATGCACGAGCAACCTGTTTTTCGAAAAATGGGCTTATTTGCCAATGAGCAATATCCTGTGGCTGAAAGATTAGCCAGAAACGGATTTTATATTCCAAGCGGTTTGGGATTAACGGATAATGATATATTTGAAGTTTGTGCTATAATGACAAAGAGTTAACTAATTTATGAGGATAGAACAATTAACATTTACTAGATTTTTAGCAGCTATTTCTATTGTAATTTTTCATTATGGGGATCAAATTTTTTTATTTAATAATAAATATGTTCAATTTATATTTGGTCAAGCTAATATTGGGGTAAGTTATTTTTTTATTTTGTCTGGCTTTGTAATGATTATTGCTTACAATACTAATTCAAAAATCAACTTTTTTCAGTATTTAAAAAATAGATTAGCCCGAATATATCCTGTATATTTATTTGCTATTTTTTTAATAGTCTTTCTTTCTTTTTTGCATAAATCAACAGATTTGGAAGCAATTTTTCTAAGTGTATTTATGATACAAGCTTGGTTTCCAGAGAAAGTTCATGTAATTAATGGACCGGGATGGTCCATATCTGTGGAGTTTCTTTTTTATATTCTATTTCCTTTTTTATTTAATTGCATTTATAAAAAAAGGAGCTATAAGACTATCATTTGGCCCATTCTAATTATTTGGATAATCAGTCAAATTACCTCTAATTTACTGTTTAATAATATAACTATAAATGGAGTTTCATTTCAAGTAACTGAAAATTTATGTTATTTCCCATTAATCCATGTTAATGAATTTTTAATTGGTAATCTTGCGGGTCTTTATTTTGTAACTAATTCAAATAAAATACGAAACAATTATGATTGGCATATAATAGGAATTGTAGTTGTATTTGCTTTATTTTTGAAGTTTCCAATTAATTGGTATCCCTACAATGGCGTTTTTGCCCTACTTTTTGTTCCTTTAATTATATTACTATCCTCAAATAACGGTAAACTAACAACATTATTTAAAAAGAAAATATTTGTTTTTTTAGGAGAAATAAGTTTTGGTGTTTATATCCTTCAGAAACCTGTTTTTAAATGGTTGAGTGATAAACAAACAGGGAAATATTTTCTAATGGATAGAATTGATAATGTCAATATGGCTTTTTTTGTTAAATTCTTTTCTTTGCTCTTACTCGCAAGCTTAAGTTATATTTATTTTGAAAAGCCAATTAGGGAAAAAATAAAAAACATTTTTTAGCCGATAATAAAAAATCAATTTCAAAAAGAAGTAGTTCATTTTCAATTTTCAAACTTAAGATTTTATAAAATTTTATTTTTAAATGGGTTCAAATAGTATTAATAAACGCGTTGTTATTTTCTTTTGGGATGGTTGGCTTTCTGTATCACCAAGTATGATCAATACAATATTACTACTCCATAAGAATGGATATGAAGTAGATTGTATTATGAGACATTTGGATTATCAAATTGCAGATGACATTGATTTTCCCGAAGGAGTTAATATACATCGTTATGGTTCGCAGTTAAAACCAACAGATCAAGTAAATAATAAAAATGAAGTCTTTGTCGCAATACGGAAGAACGCAACATGGCATGCCATTAAAAAGGCGTTAGGGATTAAAAGTATTGGTTATAATTTCAAACGTAACAGAGAAATTTTGTCTGAATTTTGCAATTATATTCGGTTTAGTAAAAAAATAATTTCAGATAAAAAGTATTCATTTGTTATTGGGGTAGATACAAAAGGATTGGTTTCAGCAGGGATTCTTTTCTTTTTTAAAAAAATAACTTTAGTTTATTTTTCTCTTGAAATTCGATTTGTAACGGACTTTAATTTTTTTATAGATAGAAAAATAAAGCAACTTGAAAAGTATTTTCATAAGAAAGTAAACTTTACCATTATTCAAGATAAGTACCGATTGGCAATTTTAAATAAAGAAAATGGCGTATCTGAAAATGCAAGTAATTTTGTAATTGTTCCAAACGGTCCTATGGGAAAATTTGAAAATATACAGAGTTCTTATTTTAAAGATTTATTTCAGTTTTCTGATGATGATGTTATCGTGTTGCATGCGGGTGGTTTATCTACCGGTATTATGAATGATGAAATTGCTATATGTAGTACAACTTGGCCCGATAATTTTAAACTTGTTTTTCATTTTTCAGTTTATTTTGATGAAGATTCAAATGCCATTGAACGTCTTAAAAAATTGAGTAACAATAAAGCTTATTTTTCTATATTACCTGTTCCATTTGACCAACTGGCTACAATAACCTCTTCAGCACATGTTGGCATTGCTTTTTACAGCAAAAAAAGGGGGCTTAATCACTCTGTTATAGTAGGAGCATCCGGTAAAATGGCTAGTTATTTTAATTGTGGGTTACCCGTAATTGTATTAGATTTGGTAGGATTTAAAGAACTTTTTGATGCATATCAATGCGGAGTTGTTATTAAATCCCCAGATGAATGTGGTCAGGCCATTACAACAATTATGAATGACTATGAAAAATATAGCCTAAATGCAGCGCGTTGTTATGAAGAGGTATATGAGTTTGAATCCCATTTCAAAAAGGTATTAGATAAAATAGATACCATAAAAAATTAATATACCCATTTAAAATAAATTCAGATGAAAGTTTTATATGTATATGATAAAATGCCTAATGAATATGAAAAATACATTTCTGTTTTTTTTGATAATTTAAAAAACAAGATTAATGTAAAAACATTAGTGTATGAAAAGAATAAAAATGCTAATTACAATATAATTAGTTACGGTTATTTAGATTTATTTCAGCGCCTATTATATAAATTGTCTATTAGTAGTTTTAAGTCATCTGATATTAAAATCATGAATGAATATGACATTGTTCATGTTCAATATAGTTATCTTTTTCTAAAAATTTTACCCCTTCTTACCCAAAAAAAAAGGCCTAAAATCATTGTCACTTTGAGAGGTGGGGATACTTATATAAAGCCATGGGTTAGTGAAAGATGGATTCATTTTTATAAAAATTATGGAGATGCAATAGATGCTTTTATAGTGATGAGTAACAATCAAAAAGAGTATTTATTAAAATGGGGCATCTCTGAAAATAAAGTTCATGTTATCCCTATTTCATTTGGACATGAATCAGCTATTGAACCAAAACTGCCCAATGATGATATTTTGAAAATAGTTTCCGCTTACAGAATGACTTGGGAAAAAAATATTGAAGGAAGTGTCCGATTTGCAAAATTACTGAAAGAAAGAAATATTCCATTTGTATATGATATTTATGGCGACGGTTCTGATTGGGGTCAACTCTATTATTTGATTGATAAATTTGGGCTTAAAGAGAATGTATTTGTTAAAGGAAAGGTTAAAAACAGTGTGATAAAAGAAAATCTATCCAATTATGATTTTTATTTTCAAATAAGTTTGTCAGAAGCTTTGCCTACTAGTGTTCTTGAAGCGCAATCTTTCGGTTTGCCTTGTGTTGTGTCTAATTCCGGTGGTTTGCCAGAAGCAATTATTCCAAATAAAACAGGTATTTGTAGTGATTATTATGATATAGATTATTTTGTAAATGAAACAATAAAATTATGGAAAGACAAAGAAAGATATCATCAATTTTCGAAAGATGCCATTACTTTCGCCAATGAAAACTTTACCATAGCGATAGAAATAAAAAAAACTAGGGCTGTTTATGATACTGTTTTAAATAAGTAAGTTTTAAATCAAATTTATTTTAATAACCTTTATGTTATTAAAATTATGAGTTATTAAATGTAGAGCAATGTCAAGATTAACCACGCAAAGTTATTGGGAAAATTATTATGATAATTCCGTAACAGAAAAAAATCAAATTCAAAAAATTGTCTCCGAATATGATAAATATTGGGAGCAGTTGATGAAGAATAACAATGTCAATCCACCCAAAACTATTATCGAAATTGGAGGATATCCGGGGAGGTATTTGGCTTATCTCGCCGATAAATACAATCTGGTACCCACAAGCTTAGATTTTAATTCAGATAAAGCAAAAATTGAGGAAGTAATGCATGTTTTTGATGTTAAGGATTTTGAGGTAATCCAAGCTGATATTTTCACACACCTACCTGAAAAGCAATATGATATCGTTTTCTCCAATGGTTTTATAGAGCATTTTGAAAATTTTAATGAAGTTTTAGACAAGCATATTCCCTTTGTAAAAGAAGGTGGGACTTTGCTGGTTATGGTGCCAAATAAAAGATGGTTTAGAAAATGGTATGGCTATTTGGTAGACTACAAAAACCTAAAAGCACATAACTTAAAGTCGATGAAAAAAAATGTTTTTGTTGATTTTGGAAAACGAAATAATTTGGAATTATTGCAACTCGAATACTTTGGAGGATTTCCCTATTCATTGCATCATACGCCCAATTTCATTCAAAAAATAATCTATAAAATCACTCGATTGATATTCTTAAAAGTCAATCCCTACATTAAAGCCCATCCATCCAAATACTTCAGCAGCGTTTTAGTAGCGGTGTATAAAAAATAAATTTTTGAAATCATTTTTTAAAAATATCCAATCATTTTTTAATATAAAGCCGAAGCGTTTTGGCATTGCTATACTAACGTATCATGGTTTAGTCAATGAAATTACAAATGCCCGATTGCAACGAAATTTTCACACAGTACAACAATTTGAGGAGCATATATCATTCTTAAAAAAGAAAAAATTTAAGTTTTTAAATGCTTCCGAATTAGTCTATTTTATTGAAAATCCAAAGGAGATTAAATCTCAAAAAATGGTCTGCATCACCTTTGATGATGGCTATCAAAATAATTTACAAGCTATAGAAATTTTAGAGAAAAATGAAGCTTCGGGCATCTTTTTTATATCTTCCGATAGTATCAATGCCGCCACTTCCATTTGGACCGTTAATTTATCTCTATTGTTGTTAGAAGGGAGTTTAAGTTCCATTAATTTCCAAGAAAAAGAATATTCTTTAGCAACTTATGAATTGCGCTTGTTAGCTTTTAATCAGATTCGGAATCATCTTAAAAGAGTTTCTTCAGAAATTAGAAACGAGCTTTTTAATCAAATTATAAATCAATTTCCAAAAAATGAATTAGAACATTTAGTTGCAAAACATGATTATTTTACAATGCTAACATGGGATGAAATACAATCTGTTCAAAACAACAACATTCAATTTCACAGTCATGGTCATTTTCATGAAATCCATAATCAGGAGCAAAATATTGAAACCTTGAAGAACGAAATAGTTACTTCAAAAAAGGTAATTGAAGAAAAAATTAATCAAGAAGTTTTCTTGTTTGCCTATCCCAATGGGAATTACAATTCCAATTCGGTTCCGCTTCTGAATGAGGCTGGATATAAAGCTGCTTTAGTTTTAGGGGAAGAAAAATATACTCCTACCGCCGAAAAATTTGCCATTCCCAGAATTACACCAAACAGGAAATTCCATAAGTTTAAAAAACAAACCCAAACCTTTTAGATGCTATTTAACTCCTTAGGATATTTGTTTTTTTTACCTATAGTTTTTCTTGTCTATTGGTTTCTTAACAATAAAAAATTACAATATCAGAACATTTTTTTACTTATAGTAAGTTACTATTTCTACTCTTGTTGGGATTGGCGTTTTTTGTTTTTACTAATTTTTTCCACAGCGTTAGATTATTTTACCGCCATAAAAATGTTCGAATCCACAACTAGTAAAACAAGGAAATTTTGGTTTTGGTTGAGTATATTTATTAATCTTGGATTTTTAGGCGTTTTTAAATACTACAATTTTTTCGCAACTTCTTTTGCCGAAGCCTTATCCAATATTGGATTGCAAACTAATTTTTGGACCATTCAAGTCATACTGCCCATTGGGATTTCCTTTTATACTTTTCATGGATTGTCGTATGTTATTGATATTTATAAAGGAAGAATTTCTCCCGAGAAAAACATTATTAGTTACTCCTTGTTTGTTAGTTATTTCCCTTTGCTAGTAGCAGGTCCAATAGAAAGAGCTACTCATCTTTTACCGCAAATAAAGAAAAAAAGAGTGTTTAATTATGCTCAAGTGGTTGACGGTTTGCGGCAAATCCTTTGGGGATTATTCAAAAAAATGGTCATTGCCGATAATTGTGCCGAATTTGCCAATATGATGTTTGATAAACCGGATAGTTTTAATGGAAGTTCCTTATTTCTTGGGGCTCTGTTTTTCGCCTTTCAAATCTATGGCGATTTTAGCGGCTATTCCGATATTGCTCTTGGAACCTCTAAATTATTAGGAATAGATTTGCTAAAGAATTTCAACTATCCCTATTTCTCGAGAGATATTGCCGAATTTTGGCGAAGATGGCACATTTCATTATCATCCTGGTTTCGGGATTATTTATACATTCCACTTGGCGGAAGTAAAGGAAGTTCTTGGATAAAAATTAGAAATACATTTATCATTTTTATTGTCAGTGGTTTTTGGCATGGTGCCAATTGGACCTTTATTTTCTGGGGTTTATTAAATGCGCTTTTCATCATGCCGTCCATACTTTTAAAAACCAATAGAAATAATCTTGATATTGTGGCCAAAAACAAAATGTTTCCCACAGTTAAGGAAGGATTTCAAATCTTAATCACGTTTGCTTTAATCACGTTTGCTTGGATTTTTTTTAGAGCCGATAATTTAGGTTCCGCTTTTCATTACATTAATAAGATCTGTACTTTTTCCATATTTTCCTTTCCGTCAAAAAGACCTAGTTTTTTTATTTTACCCTTACTTTTATTTTTTATTTTTATAGAATGGCTGGGTAGGGAAAATGATTTTGGTTTGCAAAAAATTGGGTTAAATTGGAATCGAATATTACGTTGGGTTTTTTATTTAGTACTTGTTTTGATAATTTTATTACTTACAGGAAAAGAGCAGGAATTTATCTATTTTCAATTTTAAAGAATGAAAAAAGTACTATTAAAAATAGGTTTATTTATAAGTTGTATCCTTGTGATACTCGTACTTGGCATTGCATCGCTATATCGCACTATTGATAAGGGGAATTATTATACATTAAATAAAAAATATGACAACCTTATCTTTGGACATTCCCATACAGAATGCGCTTTCAATGACAGTCTTATAAATAATACATTAAATTTATCCAACAGCGGAGAAAGCTTGTTTTATACTTATTTTAAGGTTAAAAAAATTGTACAGAACAACAAAGTAAAAAATGTTTTTGTTTCGTTTACCAACAATTATATTGAGTATACTGGCGATACTGTTGAAATTTGGAAAGAGCACTATCTTGACAAATGGTACACCAAATATGGCGCCTATATGGACCATGAGGATGTTGCTATTTTGCTAAAAAATAATCCACGAGGTCTCTTAAATGTGCAATCTATAACAGCAAAAAAATATTTGACGTTCTTAATTAAAAATAAAAAAAACATCATTGAAGACTTAACTTGGGGTGCCTATCGATATTCCAAACGGGCCAAATTAGATTCGCTATTAAAAATAAACGAGGTTAAAAATAAAATAACTAGTTTTAGATATTCAAAATATGGATTGCTGTATTTAGATAAAATTATAAAGCTATGTAAAGAAAATAAGGTGAATGTTTATCTTGTGAGGTGTCCAGTTCATTCAAGTTGGGATCGAAGTAATGAACCCTATTTCCAAAAAATGGTTCACGGTAGATATAGTCAGGTTCCTTTTTTAGATTTTAAAAATTTTCCGCTGCCCATTAGTGATTACGGAGACAGAAGTCATTTAAATTATTTAGGAGCTAAAAAATTCTCACTATTTTTCAATAATTTATTGGAAAATGGGTTGTTAAAAAAAGACAATGTTCAAGAGTTTATCAATACAGAAATGAATAAAAAAGCAATTTTATAATTCCAATAATCAATGTGTGGATTTCTCCTAGAATTTAAATCGGATAAACTCTCTGCCAAACAGGAATTTATAACACTACTTTCTCAATCCAAATTGAGAGGTCCTGATTATCAAGGCTATTGGTCGAATAATAGTTCTATTCAGTTAGGATTTAACCGATTGTCTATATTGGATTTGTCCGAAGCGGGAAATCAACCTATGGTGAGTCCGTCACAAAAATTCTCCATTGTTTTCAATGGAGAAATATACAACCATCTTGAATTACGAAAAAAACTAGATTTTAATAAATATAGAGGTCAAAGCGACACGGAAACCATAACGGCTTGTTTGGATGAATGGGGCGTTTTAAAAACGATTGAATCCCTTGATGGTATTTTTGCTATTGCTATTTATAATCAGGAAACCAAAGAGATTCATTTGGCAAGGGATTTTGCGGGTATCAAGCCACTTTTTTATGGTTGGAATGGAAAAACTTTGGTGGCAGCCAGTCAATATGATCAAATAAAAAATCATCCCGATTTTAATACTAATCCAATTGACGAAAGTGTTTTGAAACTATATCTTCAGCAACATTTTGTTCCGGCACCTTTTGGGTTGTATAAAAATACATTTCAGGTGAAACCCGGCGAAATCATCACTTTTGAGCCTAATGGTAATGTTGTCCAACAGCAATATTGGGAATTCCCATCCACTTATGACTACAGTATTTTTGATTCGGAAGAAGCGGAACGGTTAGTTTCCGAAACATTGGATTCGTGTGTTAAAGATCAAATGATTTCCGATGTTCCCTTAGGTGCCTTTCTATCAGGAGGTGTTGATTCTCCTTTGATTTGTTCTTATGCTAAAAAGTATAATAAAAATCTATCTGTTTTTTCAATAGGTTCTGATAGTGCTGTTCATGATGAGTCCGAAAGAGCAACGGAATTTGCCAATGCACTTGAGTTACCACAAGATTTATGGAAACTATCTTCTTCGGAAGTTCTAAAATATTGGGATGAAGCCATAAAATCGTTGCATGAACCCCTTGCTGATTTTAGTATATTACCTACCTATTTGGTTTCCAACTTGGCAAAAAAGAAAGTTACTGTTGCATTAAGCGGAGATGGTGGCGATGAGTTATTTTTTGGGTATGAGCGATTTTATAGTATAGGAAAGAATATAAACTACCAACATTTACCTTCAATAGTAAGAAAAGGGATTTACGGATTTGACAAATACTATTCGGGAAATAAAAATGTGAACGGGGTGCTTTTAGCCAATAAACAATCCATTGCACATGAAGGGCAACATTCGAGATTTCGAAAAAGAGATATAGATATTATTGCGCCACAACTTGCCCATATTAAATTGCCAGAAGCATGGGATGTGTATCAATATGAAAATAGTAGAGACGAACGAGCTTTGGTAATGAATGTTCAAAAAGCAGAATTTTATGGTATGATGCAAAAAACATTACGAAAGGTGGATTTGGCAAGCATGCAAAATAGTCTCGAGGTGAGAGTTCCCTTTTTGCAAAAAAAAATGATAGAGACAAGTTGGAAAATTGATCCTTTATTGAGCTATGGAAAAAATAAAAAGAAAGAACTATTGAAGACTATTTTGCAAAAGCAAATACCAAATGTAGTAAGAGATGATGTCAAAAAAGGGTTTTCAGTTCCTTTGAGTAAGTGGATTAGAGAGGATTTGAAAAAAGAATTTCAGGAAAAACTATTAGAGGGTAATGATAATTCTTTTGGTTTTGAAAGGAAGGCTATTGAAAATATGTTGCAAGCACATTTGGAAAACAAAGGAGATCACAAATGGGAATTATTCACGCTTTATTCCTTACTGAAATGAAAAAAATAAAAGTTCTTTTTACAATACCTAATTTCGATTCTGCCGGAAGCGGTAAAGCATTATTCCTTATTGCTGAAGGGTTGAACAAAGAGCAATTCGAACCGCATATTTTATGTTTGCATAAGAAAGGTGCTTTTTTTGAAACCTTAGAAAAATCGGGAATTCCGGTACATGTTTTCAATTATCTTCCTTGCGAACGACCCTTGTGGAAAATGCTCTATCAGAGTTTTGTGGTTGCCATAAAATTCAGAAAAATCAATCCAACTATTATTCATAGTTACAATTATAGTTCCAATTACACCGAAGGATTAAGTGCCCGAATAGCAGGAATTAAATGGGTTTTTACCAAGAAAAACATGAGTTGGGGTGGTGGATCAAAAAGATATTGGGAATTGCGTTCTTATTTTGCAACTAAAATTGCGGTGCAAAACTCGGATATGATAAAGCAGTTTTATGCTCAATCCAAAAAAACGTTTTTGCTGCCAAGAGGAGTTGCCACAATTAATTTTGCACCTTCTTCCCCAAAGGAAGAAATTAGAACAGCAATGAATACTGCTTCCGATAAAAGAATTATTATTTGTGTGGCCAATTTTGTACCGGTAAAAGGAATAGAGCTGCTTGTAGAAGCTTTTGAGTCTTTAAAAAATCAATATCCAAATTGGATGGTTTGGTTAATTGGTGATATCCATAACGAATATGGAAAGGAACTATTGGAATTGGTTAACAGCAAACAATTACAAGATAAAATTATCTTTTCCGGCAAAAAAAGTAATGTGATTGATTATTTAAATCATGCTGAAATTTTTGTGTTACCAACCAAAGACGAAGGCCGAAGAGAGGGAACGCCAGTTGCCATGTTGGAAGCAATGGCGAATAGCAAAGTGGTAATTGGTTCAGCAATTCCTGGAATTAATGATCAATTACGAAATTTCCCTAATCATCTTTTTGAAGCAGCAAATGTGAATGATTTAAAAAACAAACTCGAAATTTTCATGGAGAATACCATCGAAGAAAATAAAAAAATTGGGCAACAATTTAAAAATTTAGTGGCGGCTGAATTTACTATCGAAAATGAAATTAAAAATCATGAGTTAATGTATCTTTCAATTTTATAAGATGTTAGTTCAAAGCAAAAATAGAATACCTTCATTAGACGGATTAAGAGCAATATCAATATTTTTAGTTGTTTTTAGTCATGCTTTTAAGCCAAGGCTAATAGATTTAGGAAATTTAGGCGTTAAAGTTTTTTTTATTATTTCATCCTATTTGATTGTTGGAATTTTACTTAAAGATGTAAAAATGGAGCGATTTAGTTTGAAAACTTTTTATTTTAAACGTATCATAAGAACATTTCCAGCGTTTTATGTGTATCTTTTTTCAGTTTTTGTAGTACTCTCCATTTTAAAAATATTCGACTGGGAACAATTTTGGAGAGCGCCAATTTACTTAACCAATTATCAGCCACGTTCCGATTGGCAGTTTCAGCAATGGTTTGTTGGACATTCATGGTCTTTGGCAGTTGAAGAGCAGTTTTATATTGTAGTGGCACTTTTATTTTTGTTATTAAACAAGCAAATTTTAAATCAAAAAAAATTGCTGATAATTTTATTTTCAATTATTTGTATTGTGCCAATCATAAGAGTTTGCTATTTATATTTCACTTCAATTCCAGAGTTTTTAACAGGTTCTATACATCGCTCTTTTGAAACAGTAGCCGACTCTCTGGCTGTAGGAGGTATTTTGGCAATTTATGGCGACGTTATATTGGAAAAGAAATGGTTCTTATTTTTAAAAAATAAAATTTTCTTTTTAATTTTAATAATTTTAGGAATAATGATGCTAAATAGTCCATTAGTAAGTAATGATTTTGGATTAAAACCACGTTATTTATACAATCTATTTGGCTTAACAGTTATTAATGCCTTTTTAGGAATAATCATGATGGTTTTTATTAATTTTCCAAAGAGCAGTTTTTTTGTAAGAGCTTTAAATTATAAATGGATTATAAACATTGGTTTATGGAGCTATTCAATTTATCTTTGGCAACAGATTTGGCTTTACAATTGGAACTTTTCTTTGTATTATAAATTTGCAGGTATATTGATTTGTTCCCTTTTATCGTATTATCTGATTGAATTACCATTTTTAAAAATTAGGAATAATTACCTCAGTAAAAAAATAAATGATTTTTAAAAACCCAATAATTGCAACCAAAACTACCTTCATTGGCGAAAAAAAAACGCTCAATTATGAAGCCATTTGTGTATTTGCAGCAACTGGTTTTTTTTTAGATCAGGATACTTATTTCAAGGAACAAAAAGCTTTAAAGCCTGCCCATGAATATGAAATGGAAGGCAACACAATCCTTTCTGAAAGGCCTTATTTCAAATGGCATTATGCTCCAATTGAAAGACCATTAACTCGAGTTGTCAAGGAGTTTGCTGATTTATTTGAAACGATTATCAAAGAACAAGTTGGCGATAAAAAAGTAATTCTTCCCATTTCGGGTGGACTGGACAGTAGAACACAAGCGGTAGCTTTATCTCTTTTAGGGAATAAAGTTCATGCCTATGGTTATGCCTTTCAAGACGGTCATGATGAAACCTATTACGGAAAAAAAATAGCAAAAGTTTGTACTTTTCCCTTCGAAGATTGGAAGGTTCCTCCCAGTTATTTGTGGAATAAAATAGAAGATTTAGCCAAAATAAATGGCTGCTATTCTGAGTTTACGCATCCACGCCAAATGGCCTTTGTGGACCAATATGCTCCTTTAGGAGAAATATTTAGCCTCGGACATTGGGGCGATGTTTTATTTGATGATATGGGAGTTGCAGATGATCTAACTTTGGACGAACAGGTAGAAATTATTTGCCACAAAATCATAAAAAAAGGAGGATTGGAATTGGCGGAATTCTTATGGGAATCATGGAAATTAGAAGGTAATTTTGAAAGCTATTTGTCTAAAAGAGTAAAAAAACTGGTGGTAGCAATTGATATTCCTGAAAACGCCAATGCTCAAATTCGCGCTTTCAAAAGTTTGTATTGGGCCAATCGATGGACCAATAGCAACCTTTCCGTTTTTGAATCGGTAAGACCAATATCTGTTCCTTATTTTGATGATAGAATGTGTCAATTTATTTGTACGATACCCGAAAAATATTTATCAGGTAGACAAATTCAAATAGAATATCTCAAAATGCGAATGCCAGAATTGGCAAAAATAACATGGCAAGATCATCGTCCCTTTAATCTTTATCATTATTATTGGGACAAAAGACCTTATAATTTACCTTTTAGAGTTTTTGATAAAATAAAAAATATATTTTCTAAGAAAACAATAGAACGTAATTGGGAATTACAGTTTCTTGGAGAGACAAATGACAAGAAACTACAAGAATGGTTGTTTGAAAATGAATCATTTAAGGGATTTATCCCAGATGAAATAGTTTCTGCTTTTTATAACCAATTTAAAAATAAAGATTCGGTTACTTATTCGCATCCAGTAAGTATGTTGCTAACGTTGTCTTTATTTACAAAATTGCATCACTAATGCCACCAAAAAAAATAGCCGTTTATTCGGGAACAATTCCTAGCACTACTTTTATCGAACGCATGATAGAAGGATTGGTCTCTAATGGTTTCAAAGTATCTCTTTTTGGATTGCAATTAAATAAAGGAAGTTATTCCAAAAATGTTACGGTATATTCCTATTCAAACCAATACAATAAGCTTTACATATTGATTAAATACACCCTTTTGCTTTCTCTTTTTAAAATATCCGACAAGAAAAAATTGGATGCTATAATTGCAAAGAAAAGCAATAATAAAACCCTTCATAAAATTAAATATTATCCCGTTTTATATCATAAACCAGATATTTTTCATTTGCAATGGGCAAAAAGTTTGGAAGATTGGATTTGGCTGCAAGAGTTTGGTGTAAAAATAATTTTGAGTTTACGAGGAACCCATATCACAATTAGTCCCATTGCCAATGAAACGTTAGCGTTAAAATACAAAGAGCTATTTCCTAAAGTGAATGGATTTCATGCCGTATCCAATTCCATTAGTAATGAAGCAATACAATATGGTGCCAATCCAACCAAAACAAAAGTTATTTATAGCGGATTAAATCTCCAAAAAATGCCTTTTGTAATTAATGTAGTTAAAAGTAAATCAGTAAAAATTCTTTCCATTGGTCGTTCGCATTGGGTGAAAGGATATACCTATGCGTTGGAAGCTTGCTCCATCTTAAAAAAGGAAAATTTCGATTTTCAATACTCTATTATTGGAGCGGACACCGATGAAGAATTACTTTTTCAAAGAGCACAATTGGAACTGGAAAGTCAGGTTTTTTTTGAAAAAAGTATTCCTTTCGAAACCATTATAAATAAAATTCATCAAGCGGATATTTTACTGTTATCAAGTGTAGAAGAAGGAATTGCGAATGTAGTTTTGGAAGCCATGGCGCTTGGAACGCTTGTTATTTCAGCCAATTGTGGCGGAATGGACGAAGTGCTTGTTGAAGGTCAAAATGGCTTTTTGGTTCCTATACGCAATCCAAAAGCAATGGCAGATAAAGTAAAACACATTGCCTCATTATCAGAAGTTGAAAAGCACAGTATTCTAAAAAATGCCCGAAAAACGATTGAGAACCAACATGATTTTAACAGCAAAATACATGAAATGGGTGTATTGTATCAAACAGTTTTAGAAAATTAAAATGAAAATTGGAATAGTTTTACCGGCAACCCCTGGTTATTCAGAAACTTTTTTTACTAATAAAATTAAAGGTTTGCAGGAGCATGGCTATACTGTTGTGCTTTTTGTAAATTCAGATAAAAATAAAACAACACTTCCTGTCAAAATAATAAATGCACCCAATCTTTCTGGTAATTCTGGGATGGTGTTGCTAAGAAGTTTTTTGTGTTTGATGGAGACTTTTGTATTTCATTTTTCGGCAACGATTCGATTATTTCAATTGAACGCCAACGATAAAATTCCGTTTTCAAAAAACATAAAAAGCATCATTGCATCCAGTCATATCCTTTCCGAAAAATTGGATTGGTTGCATTTTGGATTTGGAACCATGGCACTCGATAAAGAGAATGTTGCAGCTTCTATTAAGGCAGAAATGGCTGTAAGTTTTAGAGGTTTTGACCATTATGTTTATCCGCAAAAAAATAAAAACTGTTATCAATTGCTCTTTTCCAAAAAGGTGAAATACCATGTGCTTTCGGATGGAATGAAATCCGATTTGGTGCAAAAAGGAATCCCTGCAACTCATATAGAAAAAATTACTCCTGCAATCAATATGGATTTGTTTACGGCCAATTTGGATAGAGTAAAAAATGATTCGTTAAAAATAGTTACTGCTGCCCGATTGCATTGGATAAAAGGGTTGGATTACACACTGGAAGCTTTAGCTTTGGTAAAGGAAAAAGGAATTCAATTTCATTACACGATTATTGGTGAAGGCCTAGAAAAGGAACGATTGCAGTTTTTAGTGCACCAATTGGAACTTGGCAACGAAGTTACTTTTGCCGGAAAATTAAATCCGGAGGAAGTGAAAAAAGAACTCCAAAAAGCTCAAGTTTATTTGCAGTATAGCCATCAGGAGGGATTTTGCAACGCTGCATTGGAAGCGCAGGCAATGGGTAAAATTTGCATTGTAAGCGATGCAGATGGATTGAAAGAAAATGTGGTAGATACTATCACAGGTTTTGTTATTCCCAAAAGAAATCCGTTATATTTGGCGAGCAAAATTATGGAGGTGAATGGGCTCTCAGCAATTGAAAAAACTGCCGTTTCTAAAAATGCAATGGAACGCATAAAAGCTTTTTTCAACATTGAAAAACAAAAAATAGCATTTATTAAATTTTATGAAAAAAATTAAAAAGGAGATAGCAAAGTTTTTTGCCAGAACTTATTTTCAGCCTTTCTTTGAAACCTTACATTCAATAGCATTAAAAGGGATGAACTATGGCTCGGCAAATAATCCCAAAGATTCCGGAGAAATTAATTTATTAAAAAAATTAGCAAAAGAGTTACCATTCCAACCTGTGATTTTTGATGTAGGTTCCAATAATGGTCAATATTTACATTTATTATTGCAAAATTTAAAAAATCTTGAACCTACTATTCATTGTTTTGAACCAGAAAAATCGGCTTTTGATGATCTTCAAAATCATTTTGGTGATTTTCCAAATGTGCTTTTAAACAATTTTGCTTTGGGAGATAAAAAAGCAAAACTAACTTTGTTTTCAGAAGCGTTTGGTGATGTAAAATCAAGTTTTGTCAATATTGGGGATGATAACTTAATGAGAAATCAAAATGAAATTGAAATAGCTACGCTGGATGATTATTGTGAAGAACGAAATATTACTAAGATTCATTTCCTTAAAATTGATGTGGAAGGTTTCGAGACCAATGTTGTTATTGGTTCCGAACGAATGATAAAAAACAATGGTATAGAAAGAATTCAACTGGAACATGGTTCAACCCATTCCATAGTTATGGGGGCTTCTTTGTTCAATTTCAAAAAGCTTTTAGTTGATTATGGGTTATTTCATATCAAACAAAATGGAATTCGTAAAATAAAATATACGCCTCAAATGGAAATATTTTTTAATTCAAATTATTACTTCAAAAAGAAAAATTTAG
>CAIMMM010000109.1 GCA_903842575.1 uncultured Bacteroidota bacterium
AAATTTTACTTCCTTTATCAAAACTAATTCCAGAATACCTATCGGCATGCTATCCATTTTTCTTAGCGTTTTTTATAGTGTTTCTTAGTATGTTTATTTTTTTAATTGCAATATATTATACACTAATTGCCCAATCTTTTTCTAATAATTCTTTTAGTTTTAATGAAAACGATGCTGCCGATTTTAGACTAAATGAAATAATTGAAGTTAAAAAAATTAGTTTAGGATATGATAAAGAAACGAAAGAGTTTTACTTAAATCTAATTTTTAACACAAAAGAGAAAAAGGATTTAGAAGAGATATTATCTAGTTCAAAATTGCTTCAACCTTATTTGCATTGGTTATTATTTTCTAAAGCAAAATTAAATGATTCTTTAATTTCACATCAAGACATTGCTATTGCAAAATTTAGAATGGTAGAATATTGGAATAAAGAAAGTAATTATAAATTAAACCAAGATATTCTTTTTTATAATGAGAGTGGTAACTTTGAGTTTAGAGTCGATAGAGATTCGATAATTATTAACGATATAGATTTTTTAAAATCTAAAATAACAATTAAAGAAATATTTAAAAAGCATTTTATTTGTTTCATTAGTCATGATATTCAAAAAGTGAAGCAGTT
This sequence comes from uncultured Bacteroidota bacterium, assembly GCA_903842575.1. Lineage (GTDB taxonomy): Bacteria > Bacteroidota > Bacteroidia > Flavobacteriales > Flavobacteriaceae > Flavobacterium. The sequence goes on from CAIMMM010000109.1 coordinate 626, forward strand.
ACATAATAAGAAAAATGCTGAAAAAATATATAGAGGATAATTTTGAATCTTTTTTTGAATCTTTTTGATTCTATTAGTGCAATAAATCCTAAATACACTTTTATTTTAAAATTTATATACAATAAAACACTTGCTTTTTTTATTGTATATAACAAATTATATTTTTATATAACACGCTGTTTTTTATTAATTTAAATATTTCAATCTATTACATTTTATTATGAAATATTTAATATGGTTTATAAAAACGTAAATTTAAATTAGAATTTTATATTTGAGTTACTAAATCTGTTTAAATCATAAATTATAATGAGAAAGTTTGCCCTTTTTTTAATACTTTTCTTTACTATCTTAAATACAAATTCATTAAAAGGTCAAGTAGTTTTAAATGAATTAATGGTGAGACCTCCCGGAGTTGTTACTACTCCGCCAAATGGTCTAATTTATATTAACAGTGAAGAATATATAGAATTATACAACAAAGGTTGTACTTCTATTAATGTTTCTGGGTATTTTATAGCGATGAAACAATCTGTTTTAGGCACAAACACAGGCGGCACAATAAAAATCCCAAATGTAGCCGCAGCAAATATTCCTCCGGGAGGACATATTGTTTTAGCTTCCGCTAGTCCAGCTGGACTAGCTGTTGGAAATGTTGACATCCCTTTAGCTGCAATTGACTATTGTGTTTATAATGGCAATTTTGTTTTAGCAAATACAGATGGTTGGTGTGGGTTATATAACGCTACCGGTACGGCTGTAGATTGTGTATATTGGTCATCTAGTGCCGCTAATCTTACTTCAAACACTTTCGATTTTAATACGGCTCCTTTATGTTTGCCTGCAGGTAGTCCGGCGGTTACTTTGCAAACACCATTTCAATTGAATACTTCAAATCCAGCAATAGTGAAATATGTTGGAATTAATCCTACCGCTGGTATACCTATAAGCAGACAACAGGATGGCTCAAATACTTGGGTTCAAAATTTAGCTTCTTCAATTAATAATGCTTCAGCAACAGGAAATTGTAATGGTGGAACTTGTATAACACCTCCATTACCAGCTGCCCCATTAGTTACTAGTCCAATTAATTACTGTCAAAATGCCACCGCCTCAGCTCTAACAGCTACTGCTTTGCCTGGTGCCACATTAAATTGGTATGGAACCAATTCGATAGGAGGAATAGCTTCAGCAACTGCACCAACTCCAGACACAACCATAGCGCCTTCCTCAGTAACATATTATGTAAGTCAAACTCTTGCTGGATGTGAAAGTACAAGAGCAGCAATTGTAGTTAATGTTACTATTTCTCTGAGTCCAACAATTACTTGTGGAGTTTCAACTACAACTTCGGTTGTATTTAATTGGGGTTTTGTAGCTGGGGCAACTGGATATACTGTTTCCTATCAAATAAATGCTAATCCCATAGTTAATATTGGGACTATTGGAAATTTGAACGCGTATCCTTTAAGTGCTTTAACTTCTGGAGATAATGTAACTATTACTGTAACGCCTACCGGATTGGCGGGCACCTGTTTTACTTCAACTTCTCAGACATGCGCAGCCGCTGCTTGCTCTATAGCGGTTGGAAGTGTTACAGTACAGCCAAGTTGTTCTATACCCACAGGTACTATAGTTATAACAAGCCCAATAAGTGCATCTCCACTTCCAGTTCCAACAGATTTATTTATTTCAGAAGTTACGGATGAAGATGTTGGATCTTTAACCTACATTGAAATATTTAACGGAACAGGTTCGGCAAAAAATTTAGCCAATTACATATTAAAAATATACAATAATGGTGGTGCAACTGCTTCTTGTAATAATTTATTGTCAGGAACTTTAAATAACAATAGTGTTGTTGTAATTGCTGTTGGAACAGTTGTCAATCAAGGAGGTGTAATTCCAAATTTGGTTTTTTCTGCTTGCGGTGGTGTAAATAATAATGATAATATCCGACTGACAACTAGTGCTGATGTGGAGATAGATTTGTGGGGACGAACAGATGGTGTTGCTTTTACTCCTGCTGGGCAACCAGGTTTTACCTACCGAAGAATAACAACTGCGCCTCATCCTTCATTGGTATGGAATGCCGCCGATTGGACAGAAATAGATCCGCAGAATTATACCAATGTTGGAAGTTATGCATACCAATCAACTACTTATGAGTACAGTGTTGATGGAATAACTTACCAATCTAGTCCAACTTTTACTGGTTTAGTACCAAATACATATAATGTAACGGTTAGAGAAATAGTTTCAGGATGTGTTTCTAATGCACTGCAATTAACAGTTACTGCAATTCCTACTATTGCTGCACCTACTGCAAGTGCAACAGTTCAACCAACATGTACAACTCCTTCAGGAACCATAGTTGTCACAGCACCAACAGGAGTAAATTATCAGTATAGTATCAATGGTGTAACTTATCAAGCTAGTACTACTTTTTCGGGATTGGTTCCAAACAATTATAATGTTACAGTTAGAAATACTACTAATGGTTGCGTTTCAACGGCAACAGTAGTTACTGTAAATGCTGTTCCAACAAGCGCAGCACCAACAGCAAGTGCAACAGTTCAACCCATATGCGCAATACCAACAGGAACAATAATTATCACTGCCCCAACAGGCGCAAATCTTGAATATAGTGTCAACGGCGCTACTTATCAAGCTAGTGTTACCTTTACAGGATTGGTTCCAAACAATTATAATGTTACGGTTAGAAATACTGCTAATGGTTGCGTTTCAACGGCAACAGTAGT
>CAIMMM010000110.1 GCA_903842575.1 uncultured Bacteroidota bacterium
AATTTTCTTCATTTTATTTTTCTAAAATCATTATTTCAACTCTTCTATTTCGAGAAGCTTCATATTCGCTTTTTTCAGGAATTGCAAATTTAGGTTTTGAAACGCCAAATCCTTTAACTTTAATTCTCTTCTCACTAATTCCTTCTGAAACTAAAATGCGTCTCACTTGTTTGGCTCTTTCTTCTGATAAGTTTTTCTTATCCTTATCTACGCAACAAATATGCCCTTGAATTTCAATCTTTAATTTTGGATATATATTTAAAACATAAATTAATTCATCAATTCCACGTTTAGAAGTTGGCAAAATAGCAAAAGAATTTATATAAAAAAAGATGTCTTTTAAACGAATTAAAGTTCCTTTTTGAGACAGTTCAATTTTCTCTTTTAAGGTTGCATTTTCGGGGAAATTCATAGCTTCTTCTTCAATGGGAACTATCGCCTTCTTTTCGACAACGGTTGGTTTAGCTTCGCTATGTTCGGCTACGCCTCGGGTTATTCCTAAAATTTCATTTTCTTTTACTATATCTTTTTCTAACAAATAGAAAATTACAACTTTTCTGTTTTTGGCTTTGTCATTGAGCTGCTGGAAATTCTCGCCAAAACTTATCGTTTTAAAATCTTCCCGAATTTTGATTTTATCTTTTACTAGATTGAAAATAAAATTAACACGTTTTTTTGCTAATGTATCATTGAATCCATTACTTCCATCTTCATCGGTAAAGCCATGAATAGCTACTATTTTAACGTTTTTATTGATATCAATCCAATTTTGTAGTTTTTTGGTTTCTAGTTTTGTACAGTCAAATTTATTGCTGTCAAAATACACTTCAAATTGCTCTTGAGCAAAAGCAACTCCTGATATTATACAACAGAAAATAATTAAAAGATATCGATTCATTAATAAATTTATAAGTATAACGAAGTTACATTATTTTTAGTACAAAAACACCCAACAAGTTTGGAAACTGTCGGGTGCAATTTTAAAAATATTCGAACAAAAATTACTTGGTAAACAATAACTCTCTATATTTGATTAAAGTCCAAATCTCATCATCTACCAATAACTCTAATTTATCACAATGCTCTCTAATTTCATCAAAATAAGGTTTCACTTTATTACAATAATCTTCAGCCATTTTTTGGGCATCTGTTAAAGCATTGGCTTTTTTACGAGCTTGGGTCATTTCTTCCACTTTGGTGTTAATACCTTCAATGTGAGCGGAAATTTCTTTGATTAATACAATTTGTTCTTTTCCAATTTTTTCAAAGTCTTTTCCGAAAATTTCTTTCAATCCTTTTACATTTTCAATCAAGGTATTTTGGTAACGAATTGCCGTTGGAATAACGTGATTTTGAGAAATATCACCGAGAACCCTACCCTCAATTTGAATTTTCTTGGTGTATTCTTCTAATTCAATTTCGTATCTAGCTTCCACTTCTATATGATTCATGATTCCCATTTCAGAAAATAAATCCAAAGCTTTTTTTGAAGCTCTTGCTTTTAACGCTTCGGGAGTTGTTTTAAAATTACTCAAACCTCTTTTCTTTGCTTCTTGTTCCCAAGCATCACTATAACCGTCTCCTTCGAAAAGGATTTTTTTAGAAACTTTAATGTATTCTCTCAGCACATTAAAAATAGCTTCATCCTTTTTCAAATCTTTTTTCTCAATTAAAGCATCCACTTCAATTTTGAAATCTTTTAATTGTTTGGCCACAATCGTATTTAGAGTCGTCATCGCATTGGAACAATTGGCAGATGATCCAACCGCTCTAAACTCAAATTTGTTTCCAGTAAAAGCGAAAGGTGACGTTCTGTTTCTATCGGTATTATCCAAAAGCACATCTGGTATTTTACCAACAACGTTTAATTTTAAATCGGTTTTTTCTTCCGGAGATAATTTTCCTGTGGTAACACCTTCCAGTTCCGCTAAAACTTTTGTCAATTGCTCACCAATAAATACCGATATAATTGCAGGCGGTGCTTCGTTGGCTCCTAATCTATGGTCATTACTAGCCGTAGCAATAGCACCACGAAGTAATTCTTCATAATCATTTACCGCTTTTATGGTATTGATAAAGAAAGTCAAAAATTGCAAATTGCTCATTGGTGTTTTACTTGGGCTTAATAGGTTCACGCCCGTATCAGTTGCCAACGACCAATTGTTATGTTTCCCTGAACCGTTTACTCCTTTAAAAGGTTTTTCATGTAATAACACTTTCAAATCATGTCGTTCGGCTACTTTTTGCATGACATCCATCAATAAACAGTTGTGATCCACTGCAAGATTGGTTTCTTCAAAAATAGGTGCTAATTCAAATTGGTTTGGCGCTACCTCATTATGACGGGTTTTCACAGGAATTCCAAGCAACATACATTCTTGCTCTAAATCTCTCATATAAGTCAAAGCTCGAGTTGGAATAGACCCAAAATAATGATCATCTAATTGTTGTCCTTTGGCAGAAGTATGTCCAAGCAAAGTTCGACCAGTCATCATTAAATCGGGACGAGAATTGGCTAACGATTTATCAATCAAGAAATATTCTTGTTCCCAACCCAATGTTGCCGTAACTTTTTTTACATTTTTATCAAAATACTTACATACATCAGTAGCAGCATCATCCATTGCAGATAAAGCTCTTAGTAAAGGAATTTTATTATCCAAAGCTTCACCTGTGTAAGAAATAAAAACGGTTGGAATACATAAAGTGGTTCCATAAATAAAGGCTGGTGAAGTTGGGTCCCACGCGGTATAACCACGAGCTTCAAAAGTATTTCTAATTCCCCCATTCGGAAAACTTGACGCGTCAGGTTCTTGTTGTACCAATTGTCCGCCACCAAACTTTTCTACTGGATCACTTCCATCATAAGAAGTTTCAAAGAACGCATCATGCTTTTCGGCTGTTGCACCTGTTAAAGGTTGGAACCAATGGGTATAATGAGTAACGCCTTTAGACAAAGCCCATTCTTTCATTCCCATGGCAATATAGTCTGCTAATTTTCTATCTATTTTTGTTCCGTGCTGAACCGCATCACGCACTCCTTTAAAAGCATCCGAAGTCAAATATTGCCTCATTGCTTTATCATTAAAAACATTGGAACCGAAAATCGTTGATTTTTTGTCGGTTTCTTCAAATTTAACTGGAATTCTAGTCGATGCTTCTTTTAAAGATTGAAATCGTAATGTCGCCATAAAAATTTTATTTTATATAATTACCCCATTAATTTGATGCAAATATAATTATATTTTACATTTAAAAAATATTTTCCCTATTTTTTTAGGGGTTAAAATTAAAAATTAATATAAATTAC
>CAIMMM010000111.1 GCA_903842575.1 uncultured Bacteroidota bacterium
CTATATTTATAAAATATTAATTTAACTATAAAAAATATGAAAAAAATTACTTTATTACTTATTGTGATGTTGAGTTTTTGGCGTGTAGAGAGTCAAGTAAGTTCTTATAGCTTCGCTCAAAGTAACGGAACTTACACACCAATTACCGGTGGAACTGTATTGGGAAGTACAACTTCTGACGATGAAAGATACGTCGACCCTATTGCTCCACTTGGAGCAACAACCGCAACAGGTATTGGTTTCCCAATTGGTTTTAACTTTACCTATAATGGTTTTGTTTATGATCGTTTTGCAGTTAATAACAATGGATGGATTTCATTTGGGACAAGTGGAACAACTCCTTCTGTGAATTTGACTTCTACTTCGTCTTATACCTGTTTGAGTTCTACAAGTACAACAGTTACCAATGATTTAGTTGCAAGATTTGCGGCTTTTGCAAGAGATATGCAGTCACAGGTAGGAGGAGAACTTCGATTTGAACTTACTGGAACTACTCCTAATCAAGTATTAGTTGTTCAATGGACTAATTATAGAAAGTATTTAGCAACTGGTGATTCATATAATTTTCAAATAAGAGCATATGAAACTTCAAATAATATAGAAGTTGTATATGGCTTAATGCAGAATAATGCTACAACAGGTACTGTTCATTGTGGTTTAAGAGCAAATCCAAATAATCCAGCTTCAAATTTTAATAGTAGAACAACGACAACAAGTTGGTCAGCAACTACAGCTAGTGCAATTGCTACAAATACAATGGCAATTTCAGCTACTATTTTCCCCGTTAATGGATTAACATATACCTGGACACCGCCAGTTCTATGTACTGGTACACCAATTGGTGGTATTGTAACTCCTGCAAGTCTTAATCTTTGTACCGGAAGTGCCGTTGGTAACTTAGTTGGTTCAGGATATTCAACAGGAGTAAGCGGAATAACATTTCAGTGGGCAGAATCTCCTGATGGAACTTCATGGGTTAATGCAGTTGGTGGTACAGGTGCTACTACAGCAACCTATACACCTCCAGTATATTCAGGAACACCAATTCAATATAAATTGTTTGTTACATGTACAGCTTCTGGATTATTTGCATCTTCTACCCCTTCACTTATTGGAAGTCCAGCAACACCTACAACACAGGTTACCAATGCTATTGGTACTAATTTACTGCTAGTATCAGCAACAGTAAACTGGACTAATGGTAATGGCGGAAGAAGATTAGTGGTTTTAAGCAATTCTCCATCAATTACGGATCCAACTGATGGAAATGCAGCCGCATTGGTAGCAAATACTGTATATGCAGGTAGTGGTCAACAAATCATGTACGACGGAACTGCTGCAACTGTAAATATTACAGGATTAACTAATAGCACTACTTATTATGGGAAAGTTTATGAATATTTAAGATGTGGTGCTGGACCTTATGATTATTATTATAATATTAGTGCTGGTACAAATGTATTTACATTTACTACTCCAGCCCCACCTGCAAATGATGACTGTTCGGGTGCTTTACCATTAACTGTAGGGTCAAATTTTGCCTCGAATTCAGTAAGTGGAACTATTTTAGGCGCTGCGACTACAGCTGGTTTAATTCCTTCTTGTCAGACATTGTATAGCTCAGATGTTTGGTATACTGTAACAGTGCCAATTTCTGGAAATCTTACCATCGAAACTCAATCACCAGTAACTAATGCTATGACTGACTCAGTGGTTGCTGTATTTTCAGGTGCTTGTGGAACATTAACGGAAGTAGGATGTAATGATGATGCGGTTACTGGTTTTATGTCGTTTCTTACTTTAACAGGAAGAACTCCTGGGGAAGTTTTATATGTAGGTGTTTGGAAATATGGTACTTCAAGTTCTACTGCAACAAACAGTCAATTTCTTCTTTCTGCCTATGATTGTGCCTCAACTTTACCAGCACCAACAGGGGATGCAGCACAAGTTTTTTGTGCTTCAGCAAATCCTACTGTGGCAAGTTTAGCAACAACATCTGGAGCTTCAATTCAGTGGTATGATGATGCAATTGTTGGTAATTTATTACTTTCAACAGATCCTATATTTCCAGGTGCTACTTATTATGCTTCTCAAACAGTAGTTTGTGAAAGTTTTGCAAGATTAGCGGTTACAGTTACTATTACAGCTACTCCAGCAGATCCAACTGGTGCAGCTGCTCAGACTTTTTGTGCACCAGGAAGTCCAGACCTTACAACATTAGCAGTAACAAGTGGTGGAACTGGTTTAGTTTGGTATGATGCTCCAACATTAGGAAATGTTTTACCTGACACTACTATTATAACAGCTACTACCTATTATGTATCATCTATTGATGGAGCTTGTGAAAGTAGTGGTAGATTAGCAGTTACAACATCAGAGTTTTGCCCACCAGAAGTTTGTTTAGTAGATCTTTACGGACAATGGCCAGGATCTGTGTTTGTTCCAGATAATGCGCAATGTAATGGGGTTACTTCTCAAGTAATAGTAAATGATGGTTTTGGTGGTGAATACTCAATGGTTACAGTTGCTTTAGGAGAAACCTATGTGTTTACAAGTTCAATTGTTACTGATGTTATTACAATTGGTACTTCTGATGGAGCTACTGCTTATACATCTGGTTTTGGATCTGTAACATGGGTTGCTTCAATATCTGGTGATGTTCGTTTCTACACCCACTTATCAGGTTGTGATGGTGATTTTACGTCTAGAGTAAGATCGGTTACTTGTGGAATACCATCTACAGACCTACCAGACTATGCAAATTTACAATGGCCACCAACTTTAACTTTTGCTCAGGGTGGAAGTGGAACGGTTTACGGTCAAGTTTATGAAGCAGGATTAACAAATGTAGAACCAGGTTATACAGGCCAGGCTGCAGGGATTACAGCATGGATTGGTGTTAGTCCTTTAGGTAGTAATACAAACCCAAATACTTGGACAGATTGGACGCCAGCTACTTGGAATGCTACTCATGTTTCAAACAATGATGAGTATCAAGCAGCAATTGGAGCTACATTAACACCAGGTACCTATTATTATGCAACAAGATTCAGATTAAACGCAGGACTTTTTGTTTATGGTGGAATTGATGGTTCAAATAATGGAAATATCTGGGATGGCACTACTTATAATAGTGGTGTATTAACGGTAACTCCACCACCACCACCTGTTAATGATAATTGTTCAGGTGCTATTGTACTTGTTGCTGGAGGTGTTTTTGCCGACAATGCAGTAGTTGGGGCACTTTTAGGTTCAACAGATTCTGCTCCTCCAGCTCCTGGATGTGCAGGTTTTTTAGGGGATGATGTTTGGTATAGTGTAACGGTTCCAACTTCAGGAAGTATTACTGTTGAAACTGATGCAGGCACTGTAATTACCGACACTGGTATAGCCGTTTATTCGGGTGATTGTTCAACATTATCTCTAGTTAGTTGTAATGATGATGGAGGTTCAGGTTTCTTTTCATTAATTTCATTAACAGGAAGAACACCAGGTGAAGTTTTATATGTAGATGTTTGGCAGTATAATGGAGGAACAGATGGAACTTTTCAAGTTTCTGCCTATGATAGTTCATTAGCAACTGCATCTTTTGATAGTACTAATTTTACTTACTATCCAAACCCAGTTAAAAATATTTTAAATTTATCATACACTCAAAATATTTCAAGTGTAGCAGTGTTTAATTTATTGGGGCAAGAAGTTGTATCTAAAGTAGTAAATGCAAATCAATCACAAATTGACATGTCTGATTTACCAACAGGAGCTTATCTTGTTAAAGTAACTGCAGATAGTCAAGTGAAGACTATTAAAGTTATGAAAGAATAATTATAATCCTATTGTTCTTTTTAAAAGCCACTCATTAGAGTGGCTTTTTTTATTTCAAATTGCATAACTTTTTAATACAAATTTTTATGAAGCATGTACAGTTTTAAAAATTAATTCTATATGATTTTCTATACCTAACAATGAATACAATATAGTTAATGGTATGCTATTTTTCATTTTTTTTTGGCGGAAACCATTTTTTATAGTAAATTCACGGCTTAAAATTAACTAAAAAATAAAACTTATGAAAAAAATTACTTTTTTACTTTTTCTTATGCTGTCTTCTTTTACAGTCAGTTATGGTCAAGTAGAAGCTTACACTTTCACACAAAGTACAGCTGCTTACATACCTATTACTGGCGGGACTGTTTTGGGAACAGCGGCGAATGATGACACGTCATTTGATGCATTAAGCATTGGGTTTACCTTTAATTACAATGGTGCAGATTTCACACAAGTTAGCGTAAGTTCTAATGGTTTCCTTGCAATGGGAGCATCTGTAGCTAGTTCTTATACTGCTATTTCTGGAGGCGCTTCAAATAATGTAATTGCTGCTTTAAATGGTGATTTACAAGGGGATGCAACTACCGGAGAGTTGTCTTATTTAACATCTGGAACTGCTCCTAATAGGATTTTTACTGTACAATGGAGTAATTATCGTCATTATGCTGCTACAGGAGACAATAATAGTTTTCAAATCAATTTAAATGAAACTAGTAATGTAGTTAAAGTAGTTTATGGTTCATTTACACAAAATGCAACTAATAGAACACGCCAAGTTGGTTTGAGAGGTAGTACAAGTGCTATTTACAACAATAGAACAACTGCTACAGATTGGTCTGCTACTACAGCTGGAGGATTAAATTCTGATACTTGTGCTTTAACGACATCTATTGTACCCGTTTCTGGTTTAACCTTTAGTTGGTCACCACCACCACCATGTACAGGAACACCAACACCTGGGAATACTATCTCAAGTAACAGTTCAATTTGTGCTGGTGTGAGTTTTACCCTTTCACTAGAAAATCAAACTTCAGGTTCTGGGGTTACCTATCAATGGCAAACCTCTACAGATGGTTCTACGTGGTCTAATGCAAGCGGAACTACAAGTTCATTTGCAACGTCTCAAACTGTAATTACCTATTATCAATGTATCGTTACGTGTACGGCAACTTCTTCAGCAACAACTACCACTCCTGTGATGGTTGGATTAAATGTGGGATCATCTTGTTATTGTACTCCAACCTATACAACTGGAAAAATATATGGAGATTTAATATCTAATATTGTAATTGCAGGAACTACATTGGCTAACAATTCCGGAACAGATCCAGTAAATCCATCCTATACCTATTTCACCGGATTGCCTAATTATACTGGAACTTTGCAAGCTGGTTCTACCTATAACATTACTGTTACTGTAGGTACTTTTGGTAGTCAAAATGTAGCTGTGTGGGTTGATTATAATGATGATGGATTATTTGAACCAACTGAGAAAGTAGGCTTTACTACAACAAGTATTGCAGGTGATGGCAGTGCAACTTTTCCAATATCTTTAGCTTGTAACCCTTCATTAGGATTGCATAGAATGAGAGTTAGAGACGTTTATAGTACTTCGGGAAATGCAATTGATCCATGTATAAATTATGGTTATGGAGAAACCGAAGATTATGATATCACTATTTCTACAGCTGTTGCTTGTCCCCAACCTAGTTCATTAGGTGTAAATACAATTACCACCGACTCTGCTATTTTAACTTGGAATATTGGTTGTGCTGAAACAGTATGGGATTTACATATAACATCAGCTGGTGGAGGTGCACCAAGTGGAGCGCCATCAAATACAGGTGTATCAAGTCCATTCGCTGCTACTACTTTATTACCAGCAACGGCCTATGAGTTTTATGTAAGAGCTGATTGTGCAGGTGATGGAACTAGTCTTTGGACTGGTCCGTTTTCTTTTACAACAAATGCTTTACCACCTTTAAATGATGATTGTACAGGTGCAATTGCATTAACCAATGGTGGTGTTTTTGCCGATAATCCAGTTGAAGCAACAAATGAATCTGCTACTGATTCAACTCCTCCAGCACCTGGTTGTGCGTCATTTTTTGGTGGTGATGTTTGGTATGCCGTTACTATTCCTGCTTCAGGTTCTTTAACCATTGAAACAGGAACAGGTTCAATAACAGATACAGGAATGGCTGTTTATTCAGGTGATTGTTCTAGCTTAACATTAGTTACCTGTGATGATGATTCTTCTTCAAATGGTAATTATTCATTAATTGCTTTATCAGGAAGAACACCTGGAGAAGTATTATATGTTAATGCATGGGATTATTTTAATGATGCCATTGGAACTTTCCAAATATCAGCCTATGATAGCTCATTAGCAACTCATTCTTTTGATAGTGCTAATTTCGTTTATTATCCAAACCCAGTTAAAAACATGTTGAATTTATCCTACACTCAAAATATTTCAAGTGTTTCCGTATTCAACTTATTGGGTCAAGAAGTTATGTCTAAAGTTATGAATGAAAATCAATCACAAGTTGATATGTCTTCTTTAGCAACTGGAGCTTATCTTGTAAAAGTTACTGCTGACAATCAAGTTAAATCGATAAAAGTTTTCAAAGAATAATATGTAATTATTATTCAATTGTAAAAGCCACGCCAAAAGCGTGGCTTTTATTTTTTATAAAACTTATCTTTGTTAAAATTTTGAGCTATGTATTTCTCTGTCATCATCCCTGTTTATAATCGTCCTGAAGAAATCAAAGAACTTTTGGAGAGTTTATTAGATTCTGATTATGCCAAGAAATATGAAATAGTTATTGTTGAGGACGGCTCAACAATTAGTTGTAAAGAGATTGTAGAAACTTATACTAATAAATTGACTATTTCTTATTACTATAAAGAAAATTCAGGACCAGGGGATTCCAGAAATTTTGGAATGAAAATGGCAAAAGGAGATTATTTTATTATTTTCGATTCGGATTGTATTATTCCCAAACACTATTTAACTGAAGTGGAAAAAGAATTGTCTACCACATATGTAGATTGTTTTGGTGGACCAGACAAGGCTTTAGCTTCATTCTCGGACATACAAAAGGCTATCAATTTTGCGATGACATCTTTTTTAACTACTGGGGGTATTCGTGGTGGATCGGAAAAAATAAATAAGTTTCAACCCAGAAGTTTTAATATGGGAATATCAAAAAAAGCTTTTCAATCTTCAAATGGTTTTGGAAATATTCATCCAGGTGAAGACCCTGATTTATCTATTAGATTGTGGAATTTGGGTTTTAAAACCCGACTTTTTTCAAAAGCATTTGTATTTCATAAACGAAGAATTGATTGGGAAAAATTCTCAATTCAAGTCAATAAGTTTGGGAAAGCACGACCAATATTGAATAATTGGTATCCAAAATATAATAAACTTACTTATTTTTTTCCTTCCGTTTTTATTATAGGTTTTACAATTGCTTTGTTTCTTTCTTTATTTGGTATTTTCATTCCAATTTTTGGTTTTGTTTTTTATTATATATTAATATTTTTTGTTTCAAGTATCAATAATGGAAGTATCAAAATAGGCTTTCTATCAGTAATTGCTGTTTCAAAACAATTTTTCGGATATGGAAGAGGTTTTTTGGAATCATACTTAAAAATTACAATCTTAAAGAAAAAGCCTGAAGTTGTATTTCCAGAATTGTTTTTTAAAACCAAGTCATGACAAAAATAATAGGCTTAACAGGAGGAATTGGAAGTGGAAAAACAACGATAGCAAACTATTTCAAATCGTTAGGAATCCCTGTGTATACTGCCGATGACGAAGCAAAAAAAGTCATGAAATTTCCGAAAATTATTGCTTCTTTGAAGGAAAATTTTGGCGAAGAAATTTTCAAAAACGATAATTTGAATACTAAAAAATTGGCCAAAATAGTTTTCAATAACCCTGAGAAATTAAATAGCCTCAATAAAATAGTGCATCCAGCAGTTAAAAAGCATTTTGATCAATGGTTACTGTCTCATAAAGATGCACCCTTTATAATTAAAGAAACTGCAATATTATTTGAGAGCGGAAGTTATAAATATTGTGACAAGATAATAAACGTTAATTCTCCTATGGAAACTCGAATTAAAAGAGTAATGGAACGTGATAAAACAACCCGAGAAGACGTTTTAAAAAGAATTAATAATCAGTGGAGTGAAGAACAAAGAAGTTCCAAAAGTGATTTTGTTATAAATAACGCCACATTCGAAAAAGCAAAAAAACAAGTTGATAAAATCTTCAATTTATTGATAAATCAATAAAAACATATACAGGTGTTAATGTTTGGTTAATGTATTTATTGTTTAAATGTTAAAATACTAAATTTGTTGTGATGAATAAATTGTTTTTCCGATTACTTGTTGTTTTAATGAGTTTATCCTTAATAGGTATAATACTTGTTCAAGTGTATTGGTTTGATACTTCCTTTAAAAATAAAGAAGAACAATTTAAGTTTCATGTTAAGCAAGTTCTTGGGAATGTTGCTAATAAAATGCAGAAACAGGAAGAGTATACTTTTTATGAGAAGTATAATCAACTTAAGGATAGTATTGGCAAGGATCCCCAAAAAAGTGATTTTTTAGAATTTGGATATTATCAAAGAGATTCTCGAACCAATGAAACTATAATTTATTCCAACAGTATAATATCAGAAGATTATAATATTTCTTCAAAGTTATTTGAAAAAAAGTTGGATAGTATAAAACTAAAAAGTTTTTCTGCCAAACGAAAAACGGAAATTTATAATAGTAATATTGATAATGCTAATATCAATCGAAATCTAACGCCTGATGTTAAAATTGAAAATTCGGGTAGATTAAATATATTAGACAATGCACAATTTGAAATTTTTTATAAAGACATTGCTGCTATAAAGCCCATAGAAGAAAGAGTTTCTTCGTCAATATTGAAAACGCTATTAAGAAATGAATTAAATGAATATGGAGTTAATACTCCTTTTGAATTCAATGTTTATAGTAATGGTTTAGCAACAAAAATTAAATCGGAAAGATTTAGATATGATAAAGAAGCAACTTATTCCATTCCAATATTTATTGATAATGATGGAAATAATAAATATCAGTTATTAATATCTTTTCCTCAGAATAAAAAATTTTTATTTTCAGAATTAGTTGGAATTACACTATTGTCAATAATTTTCACGCTTATTATAATAATAGCCTATACAAGCGCATTAAATCAACTAATAAAACAACGTCAAATTTCTGAAATCAAAACAGATTTTATTAATAATATGACTCATGAATTTAAAACACCTATTGCAACAATAAATTTAGCTTTAGATGCTATTAGAAATCCAAAGATTATTGATGACAAAGAAAAAGTACTACGGTATTTACAAATGATAAAAGATGAAAATAAAAGAATGCATGCTCAGGTTGAAAATGTTTTACGTATTTCAAAATTAGAAAAAAAGGAGCTGGATATACATAAAGACAACAACAATATTCATGAAATTATTGAAGACGCTATTGAACATGTTCATTTAATTTTAGAAGATAGAAATGGTACTATTGCCACTCATTTTGAAGCTATTAGAACCACAGTATTGTTAAATGATGTTCATTTTACAAATGTTATTGTAAATATTTTAGATAATGCAATAAAATATTCTCCAGAGAATCCAGTTATTGATATATATACTGAAAACATTAATGATTTCGTTATAGTAAAAATAAGAGATAATGGAGCCGGAATGAGCAAAACAGCTCAAAAAAGAATATTTGAAAAATTTTATCGCGAACACACGGGTGATTTGCACAATGTTAAAGGTCATGGATTAGGATTGGCCTATGTTAAAAGAATAATAGAAGATCATAATGGTCAAATTTTTGTGGAAAGCGAAAAAGGAAAAGGAAGTTCATTTATTATAAAAGTACCACTCATAAATTAATATACTATGGAAACAGAAAACAAAAAAATCCTTTTGGTCGAAGATGACCAAAATTTTGGAGCAATTTTAAAAGATTATTTATCATTGAATGACTTCGATGTTACGTTGGCCAAAAACGGAATGGAAGGATTTGAAAAATTCAAAAAAGGCAGTTATGATTTGTGTATTTTGGATGTTATGATGCCTTATAAAGATGGTTATACATTAGCCAAAGAAATCAGAGAGAAAAACAAGGAAGTGCCAATTGTCTTTCTAACAGCGAAATCTATGAAAGAGGATGTATTAAAAGGATATAAGGTTGGCGCCGATGATTACCTAAACAAACCCTTTGATTCGGAAGTTTTGTTATTTAAAATTAGAGCTATCCTTCAACGTAAATCAACAGATACTAAAAATGAACACCTAAATTTTGAATTTCAAATAGGTAAGTTTCATTTAAATTCTAAATTGCGTTTTTTAACTTTTGAAAAAACCGAACCAATAAAATTATCGCCAAAAGAGAATGAATTGTTAAAAATGTTAGCTGTTTATGAAAACGATTTAATGCCCAGAGAGTTAGCATTAACTAAAATTTGGAGAGATGATAATTACTTTACATCAAGAAGTATGGATGTTTACATTGCAAAATTAAGAAAGTACTTAAAATTGGATGAGGACGTTGAAATCCTAAATATACACGGTGAAGGATTTAGACTTGTTATCAAAAACAAAGTTTTATCCTAAAATACTAAAAAGCTTCAAGAAATTGAAGCTTTTTTTATTTTAAATTGAGTTGTAATGCAAAACACGTTTTATCGTCTTTTGTGATATAAAAAACACATTCTTTTCCAAGTTCGGATTCATGAATTACAACTTTGTCTTTCAATGATAATTCCTTTAGAAAATTCATTTCCATGCTTTCTATATTTTGATTTAAAATTACTTTTTCATCAACATAATCCAAACACCACTCCAAGTATTTTACATTATTTACATGATTAACAATATCCAAATCGGATAGAACAACTGTCTTTTTAGAAATTACTTTTTTATTTTCGTTGATATTTATTTTTGAAAAAGGTTTTTTAGTAGCTTTGATTTCTGGGAACAATTTGAAATGCTCATAGGCTAAAGCCAATGCTTCGGGACGGCGTATTTTGGTATTTAAGACCGCCCAAAATGTTTCAGCACCAATCATTTTCTTTCCATTAACGTACATTTCTAAAGCACGAACCGAACGCGAATTTTCTAAAGTATTTATCCAAGTTTTTACAGTTACTATATCTTTCCATTTAGGTAATGTAGTAATTTCTAATCTCATTCTACTCAAAACCCAAGCCTGATCAAAGTTTTGCATATCTACAAAACTAATTCCTCCAATTTCAGAATGTGATGCAGCTGTTAATTGTAAAATATTACACAAATCGGTGTATTTCAAATAGCCATTTGGCGTGCATTGCGTGAAATTGATTTCCCAATCTTTAGAAAAAATAGAGGTAAAGTCTTTTGATATTGGCATCCTTTTTATTTATCAATTATTGATTGTAAATCAGCAATTATTTCTTTTCTGTTTGTCAAATAATCATACCAAATTGCATTTTCCGTCCGCTTGAACCAAGTCATTTGTCGTTTGGCAAATCTACGGGTGTTTTTTTTGATTTCTTCTATCGCAAAATCTAAGCAAATTATTTCATCAAAATATTCAAACAATTCTCGGTAACCAACAGTTTGTAAAGCATTCAATTCCTTGTTTGGAAATAAATTCTTAGCTTCCTCCAATAGACCATCACGCATCATATTGTCCACTCTTAGATTAATTCGGTCATACATTAGATTTCTTTCTGTCTCCAATCCAATGATAATAGGAGTGAAGTTTCGTTCCTTTTTCTGTTGATTTAAAAAAGAAGAATAAGGTTTTCCATAGCCAATACAAACTTCTACAAAACGCATCATTCGATGAGGATTTTCTAGTGTTTGAGGATTCTCTGTTTTTATTTTTTCAAAATATTTTGGATCTAATTCTTGAAGTTGTTGTTGCAAAAAAGCAATCCCTTTTTCTTTATAATTTGCCCTTACTTTCCCCCGTATAGTAGTATCAATATCAGGGAAATAATCCAAACCATTTATAACTGCATCCACATACAAACCCGAACCGCCCACCATAATTTGCACCTTGTTTTTTATAAATAATTGGTCAAGTTTTGTCATCGCATCTCTTTCAAAATCACCAACATTATAATCTTCAAAAATAGATTTATTTTGAATAAAATGATGGGTAGTTGTAGCCAATTCTTCAACATTGGGAACTGCAGTTCCAATGGTCATTTCTTTATAAAACTGCCGACTATCACACGATATGATTTCACAACCAAAATGCTGAGCCAAAGCAATACTCAAGGAAGTTTTTCCTATTGCAGTTGGTCCGATTATGGTGATTAGGTAATTCAATTTATCAGTCTTTATTCTTGCTTTTTTACTCTATTCCCCTGTTAAAACTTTACAATTTTCATCACTTTGAATTTTCTCAAGTAGTTATGAATAATATTCCGAGTATCACGATTGTTTTGCATTGGAATTATAATATTTTTTAGGATTTCAATGTTATTGATTTGGTAGTTCAAATCATAAAAGCAATATCCTTTATAGATGCCATTTTCTATTAAAACAGCACATCTTTCTTGAATATTTCTTCCTCTATCAATGATAATCATATTATTGTTTTCAAACTGATTTTTATGGATAAAATCTTCAACACGTTCATTATAAACTTCGGGTAAAATTTTTCCAATACAAGCACCATCACATTCTTTTATTTTGTATTGGAAACATTCATCTTTTGCTGCATATAAACCTGTATATTTTTGACATAATTTGTGATTTGAAGTAATTCTAAACAGCGCATTTTTTCCTTCTTGCAAAGATGAAAATGCAGTAATTTCTTTTTTACGACCATCTGCTTTTAAAAGTTTTAAATTCAGATACCCATTTGAATCCTTTTCAGCATACAAAGCCCATTGAAAAATACTTTTTGTTTGAGCCCTATTGTATCTAGGTTTGTTAATTTTTATTTCTTCACTTTCTTTTAAAAAGCCGATTAATTCACTTCCTGTTTCTTCATACGTTACAGCAAAAACTTCCAATTGTATTTTCAAACATTTTGCAGAAGTACCCGAAAAATGTTGGTTGACACGCTTTTTCATATTCTTACTTTTACCAATATAAATCAAATCCCCATTTTCGTTGTGAATATAATAGACGCCTGTTTTTGTTGGTAATTGCTCTATAATATCCAATAGTTTTGGTGATAAACCACTTTTAACTTCTGTCTTGATTAAACTTTTTAAGATTTCTTTTTCTACATCTTTCGACAGTAATAGTTTGAACAATTTTACAGTCGCCATAGCATCGCCACTTGCTCTGTGTCTATCTGTTACAGGAATTCCGAGAGCACGAACCAATTTTCCTAAACTATAGGAAAGTTGATCGGGGATTAATTTTTTAGAAAGTTCTACCGTGCACAGCGTTTCCTTCTCAAAATCATAACCCAATCGGCTAAATTCTGTGCGTAAAATGCGATAATCAAAGGAAGAATTGTGGGCAACAAGGATACAGCCTTCTGTCATTTCTATGATGCGTTTGGCCACTTCAAAAAACTTTGGAGCCGACCGTAACATGGCGTTATTGATTCCTGTCAGGTTAACTACAAAGGGCTGTATGGGTTTTTCAGGATTGACCAAACTGATGAACTGATCTACAATTTCATGGCCGTCAAATTTATAAATGGCAATTTCTGTAATTCCTTCTTCGTTAAATTGACCTCCAGTGGTTTCTATGTCGAGTATTGCGTACAAAATAAGTGTTCTGTGTTCAGTTTTAAATTATCTGTTCCCAAAGATACTACTTCCAATTCGAACCATAGTACTTCCACATTCAATAGCTAATTGATAATCGCCAGACATGCCCATGGAAAGAGTAATAAATTGGCAGTTTTTTGTTTTTAGAGACCCTTCGACTGTGCTCTTGGTGGCAATTTTATCAAATATGGATTTCAAATGCAGGAATTCTTTTTTTATTTGATTTTGATTGTCTGTGAAAGTTGACATTCCCATTAAGCCAACGATTCGTGTGTTTTGCATACCGTTCTTTTCGTTCTGAATGAAGTGAAGAATTTCCTCCAATTCCTTTTCATCCAAACCAAATTTACTTTCTTCTTCGGCAATATATATTTGAAGCAAACAATCAATAATTCGATTGTGTTTTTGAGCTTGTTTATTGATTTCTGCCAATAATTTTAAGCTATCTACACCGTGAATCAAATTCACATATTTCGCCATGAATTTCACCTTGTTCGACTGCACATGTCCAATCATATGCCACTGAATGTCCTTGGGCATTTGTTCCCATTTCTCGGTCATTTCTCGGATTTTATTTTCTCCAAAAATACGCTGGCCGGCATCATACGCTTCCATCAAATCAGCAACAGGTTTGGTTTTAGAAACAGCAACCAACGTGACATTTTCTGGAATTGTTGATTTTATTCGGAGGAGATTTTTTTTAATTGACATAATCATAAATTGTTAATCAGCAATCTAAAGTTCATAAATAATCAATCCGCTTCTAAACTTCGGCTCTATATACGTGCTTTTTGGAGGCATAATCAAATTATTATCTGCCAAAGCTTTGATTTCTGAAATATCCGATGGAAATAACATGAATCCGACTTCAAATTCGCCTTCATCAACCAATTCTTTTATAGTTAATATGGATTGTTTTCCTGGAATATATTCAATACGTTCGTCATTGCGCAAATCTTCAATACCTAATAATGGTTGTAGTACTGTATTATATAAAATCTGAGCATCTAGGTTCTCAATTATTGATGGATGTTCGTTTTGCTTTGTCTGTTCGCTGTTGCTCGAGTCTTGTTTGTAGAACAAAGCATAAAAATTGCCATCTATATACATGCCAAATTCAAACTTACTTTGCGGTTTCCAAAGTTCTTGGTTTTTCAATTTAATGATAAAGTGTTCGGATAATTTTTCGATGAAATCTTCTTTTGAAAAACCATTCAAATCACGAATAATTCTATTGTATTCAAATATTTTAACATTGCTTTCGGCAATTAAAAAGCTCATGAAATAATTCAGATTTTCATTTCCCAAATGTTTGTCTTCATCATACAACAATTCTGCAGACGCAGAACGGTGGTGTCCATCAGCAATATACAATTCAGGTATATTTTCAAATTGATTTTGTAACCATAGAATTTCTTTTTCATCACCTATTTTCCATAGTGTATGGGTTTCTTTATTGGTTGTCGAAAAGTGATAAATGGGTTGTTCCTTTTTCTTTTCAATAATCCAATTATCTATAATTTCATTATCAGGATAGGTTATTAAAACGGGCTCGGTGTTAAAACCTGTTTGATGTAAGTAATCCTTAAAATACTCCACTCTATAGTGCAAAGTGTCTTCATGTTTTTTTATGATATTGTTTTTATAATCTTCAATAGAAGTCCCTGCTACAATTCCAATATAGGATTGGGTTTTGGTTTGAATTTGATACAAAAAGAAAACGGCTTTGTCTTCTTCCATAAATACACCATCATTTTTAAAATCTTGATATTTATGCGCAACTCCTTTAAAACGTTTCTCCAAGGTTATTTTTTGAGAATTTGCATACGCGGGATTTACCACATGTAAAAAGGAATAAGGATTAAAATCCAACCAAGACGCTAACTCAGTAGCACTATAATCGTCATAATTTCTGCAGGAAACTAGAACCACTTTATCTGGAGTAGGACGAACGGCTTTGAAAGGGATTATTTTGCTCATTTTAGGTATTAGGCATTAGTGGCAAACTTTTGGCTAATGGCTTTTGCCTTTTTACTTATTAAATTGTTTCGAAACCTTTTCTGCTTTTTTGCTTTCAGTATAATCATAAAAACCTTCTCCCGATTTTACGCCCATTTTTCCAGCCATAACCATATTTACTAGTAATGGACAAGGTGCATATTTTGGATTTTTAAAACCGTCGTACATTACATTTAAAATGGAAAGACAAACGTCAAGCCCAATAAAATCAGCCAATTGTAAAGGCCCCATTGGGTGAGCCATCCCTAGTTTCATAACGGTATCAATTTCGTTAACACCCGCAACACCATTGTATAACGTTTCGATGGCTTCGTTAATCATTGGCATTAGAATTCTGTTGGCTACAAAACCTGGATAATCATTAACTTCGGTTGGTGTTTTTCCTAATTTTTCGGAAAGCGTCATGATAATTTTGGTCACTTCATCCGATGTAGAATAGCCCCGAATAATTTCAACCAATTTCATAATGGGTACAGGATTCATAAAATGCATTCCAATAACTCGTTCTGGATGCACCACCTGCGCTGCAATTTGTGTAATAGAGATAGAAGAAGTATTGGTAGCTAAAATCACATTATGGTCACAAACATCACTCAATTGTTTGAAGATTTGCAGCTTCAGGTTGATGTTTTCGGTTGCAGCTTCTACAACCAAATCGGTACCAACTACACCATCTTTAATGTCGGTATAAGTGATAATGTTGGATATGGTTTTGTGTTTATCTTCTTCGGTGATGGTACCTTTGGTAACCATACGGTCAAGGTTTGCAGCGATAGTGGCCATACCTTTTTCCAAAGATTTTTCGGAAACATCAATCAATTTTACGGTGAAACCGCTTTGTGCAAAAGTGTGAGCAATTCCGTTGCCCATCGTTCCTGCACCTATTACAGCTATTGTTTTCATTATGTTAGGTTGTAAATTTTATTTTTTAAAACAATCAATTATTTGATAAGCAACTCGCAAAGCTTCTGTGCCATCTTCAAGGGTTACTACTGGAATTGTATTATTAACAATGGCTTCTGCAAAAGATTCTAATTCGTCTAAGATAGCATTGTTGACTTCTACTTCGGGATTAGCAAAATAAATCTGTTTTCTATCTCCTTCGGCATTTTGTAATATCATGTCGAAATCGCCCGGAACTTCGGGAGCATCTTTCATTTTTACGACCTCACACACTTTGTCCAAATAATCTACAGAAATGTAGGCATCTTTTTGAAAGAAGCGCGATTTACGCATGTTTTTCATGGAAATTCTGCTGGCAGTAATGTTGGCAACACAACCATTTTCAAATTCGATACGCGCATTGGCAATATCGGGAGATTGACTCAAAACCGAAATGCCACTGGCATGAACCGATTTCACTTTGGATTTTACCACACTCAAAATCGCATCAATATCGTGTATCATTAAATCCAAAACCACAGGAACATCCGTGCCACGAGGGTTGAACTCTGCCAGACGATGTGTTTCAATAAACATAGGATTGTCTATCATGTCTTTTACAGCAATGAATGCAGGATTGAATCGTTCCACATGACCCACTTGTCCTTTTATGTTGAATTCTTTGGCCAGAGTAATAATTTCCTCAGCTTCTTCAACTGTTGTAGCGATTGGTTTTTCTATAAAAACATGTTTCCCCGATTTGATAGCTACTTTGGCACATTTATAATGTGAAAGCGTAGGAGTTACGATATCAATAACATCTACAGCATGAATTAATCTTGCGATAGTGTCAAATTGTTTATAGCCAAATTCGGCTTCTATTTTTGCTCCGTTCTCATGATTTTCATCATAAAAGCCAACTAATTCATATTTGTCTGATTGTTGTAATAACCGCAAGTGTATTTTCCCGAGGTGACCTGCACCAAGAACGCCAACTTTAAGCATAAGAATGTATTTTGAACAAAAATAACAATAATTGATAATTGTAGATTGATAATTGATAATTTGTTTTCTATTTTTACGAAATAAATTACATCTCAAATTGAAAAACACAAGTAAACACGAAGGACTTCGAAATCAATTAGCAAATCAATTAGCAGAAAAAGGAATTACCGATAAAAAAGTGCTGGAAGCCATTAAAAAAATTCCAAGACATTTATTTTTAGATTCTAGTTTTGGAGATTTTGCTTATCAGGATAAAGCGTTTCCTATTGGCGCTGGGCAAACCATTTCCCAACCTTACACAGTGGCTTTTCAAACCCAGTTATTGGAAGTAAAAAAGGATCAAAAAATTTTAGAGATTGGTACAGGAAGTGGGTATCAAACGGCTGTTTTATGCTTGCTTGGTGCCAAAGTATATTCGGTGGAAAGACAAAACGAATTGTTTAAAACTACTTCGCTTTTATTGCCAAAATTGGGAATTCGTCCTAAGCATTTATCGTTTGGAGATGGTTATAAAGGGTTGCCAAACCATGCGCCATTTGATAGTATTATTGTTACTGCTGGCGCACCAATTATTCCTAAAGCTTTGATGGCACAATTAAAAATAGGAGGAAAACTTGTGATTCCGTTAGGGGATAAAGAACAAGTGATGACGATACTCATTCGTAAAAATGAAACCCAATTTGAGAAACACGAATTTGGAGATTTTAAATTTGTACCCTTACTAGAAAATAAAAATTAAACAATTATCTTAATTGTTGAAGTTTGTCTTTTAACCGTTCCATTTCCTCAAGAATTGAATCAATTTTTGGCTCATTTGAAAATGAACTGGTATAATTATTTTCAATAAGGATAAATGAAAGTGCCTTTAACACATTAAGTTCATTGCCGTAGTCATTCAATATTTTTTCTTTGATCCAAGATACCATTAAAATATCATAATCAATATTAAGAAGCTTTGATAATTTTGAAATTTGTTCCCGAGTTGGGAAACGTGTTCCACTTTCAAATTTGCTAATAAGCGCTTGATCAATACCAAGTATTTGTGCTACTTCTCGAGTTTTTAAGTTTTTTTGCTCTCTAGCATTTTTGAGAAGTATTTTCATTATGACTAATTTTTGTCTTGACAAATTTAGTCATAAAGTTAAATAAAAAACTTGTGTTAAAAATTTTTCTTAATTCGGTCAATATCTCTTTTCGTATCTTGTTCTTTCAGAGATTCACGCTTATCATAGGTTTTCTTACCTCTACACAAAGCAATATCCAATTTTGCCATACCTTTTTCGTTGGTGTGCAATTTTAAGGGAACAATAGTCAAACCTTTTGCTTGGCAGTTTTTAAATAAAACTTTTAATTCCCGTTTGTTAAGCAATAATTTTCTTTCGCTTCGTGCTTTGTGATTGAATTGATTTCCAAAAGCATATTCTTCAATATAGGTATTTATGGCAAAAAGCTCATTGTTATTAAACTCACAAAAGCTTTCAGTAATGTTGGCTTTGCCTAAACGTATTGATTTTATTTCGGTACCCGTCAAAACAATTCCAGCGGTATAGGTATCGATTATTTCGTAATCGAATTTGGCTCTTTTGTTAAGTATGTTAACTGTTTTTAGCATAGGAACGCAAATGTATAATAAAATGTTATTCTTTGATATAAATTTTGTGTTCAAAAAAGAATTAAAAATATTTATTATTATATGATTTAAATCATTTTTTTACGATGCTATTGATAATAATTTTGCCGTAATAATTTTAAACAAAAACAAAAATGAGAAAAATTTTATTATTAGCAGGAATTGCAATTTTTAGTTTAACTGCAACTGCACAAGAAAAAGAAAGTAAAGGTTTACAAGGTACATGGTGGGTTGGGGGACAAGTGTCTTTCGATTCTTCTAAAACTGGTGATGCAAAATCAAGTTCTAATATGATTTTACCAATTGTTGGTACTTTCATTGCTCCATCTGTTACAGTTGGTTTAGGAATTGGGGTTATTAGTAGTAAAACAGATGATGCTCTAGGGGTAACAACTTCAGATGCAAGTACTTTTGTAGTTAAACCTTTAATTAGAAAATACTGGAATGTTACTGGTGGTTTATTTTTCTATGGTCAAGCTGCATTGCCAGTTATGAGTGGAAAAGAAAAAGTATCAGATTCTAAAACTTTTTCTTTTGCTTTAGAATTGGCACCAGGATTTGATTATGTTGTGAACAAATGGATGACAGTAGAAACATCTTTCACTATTTTCAATGTTGGAACTAGCACTTCTACTCCAGCTATAGGCGACAAAACAACAACTTTCGGTTTCAATGCAAATCCAATGAACTCTGTTGCAGACAGAACTATTGGTAACTTACAGTTAGGTGTTAAATTTCTGTTTTAATTTTATTAGTTAGTTCTCCGATTCTCAATCGGAATAAAAAAAGCCTTTATTCTTAATCGAATAAAGGTTTTTTTATGATTCCAAATTGCTATTTTTACCAGATGGAAAATAAAAACCCACTTCATGGAATTACACTTCAAAAAATGCTGGAACAATTGGTTGTTCTTTATGGTTTTGATACTTTGGGTGAATTAATAAAAATAAAATGTTTCACCGTTAATCCAACAATGAAATCAAGTTTAACGTTTCTTCGAAAAACGGATTGGGCACGGGCAAAAGTGGAAGAATTGTATATCAAATCGTTGCCTAGATTTCCTAAAGGCTAATTTTATTTTTTGAAATTTCTTTTCAATAAGGAATAAATAACGGTGTCTAAAAACTTCCCGTCATAAAAGTCATTTTCCAAAATATGTGCTTCTTTTACAAAACCATTTTTTTGTAGCACTTTGTCTGAGGCAATATTTTCTGGATCAATTACAGCTTCTATAGAATGCAATTGTAGCTGTTCAAATCCATATTGTACGACTATTTTAACAGCTTCGGTAACGATTCCTTTTCCATTATATTCGGGTAAAATCATATAGCCAATTTCTGAACGATAATTTTCGGGTTGGATTTTATAATGACCCATTATTCCAATCATTTTTGGATTACCTTTTAAAGTAATTGCCCAGTTTATGCCAATGTTGTTCTCAATTTTATCTTCAATTAAAGCAATGTGTGCTAGCGCCTCTTCGTTGGTTTTTATTAACGGTCTTGGTACATACTTCATTACTTCGGGATTTCCGCGGAGTAATAATACTTCGTTAATATCATCAATATTTAAACGGCGTAAAAGCAACCGCTCAGTTTCTAGATTTTGAAAAGGATGAAAATTTATGGTCAGCATAACATTTTTTTTTGTGAAATTAAACAATTCCTATACTAAAATT
The DNA here is from genome assembly GCA_903842575.1 of uncultured Bacteroidota bacterium. GTDB lineage: Bacteria > Bacteroidota > Bacteroidia > Flavobacteriales > Flavobacteriaceae > Flavobacterium. The sequence goes on from CAIMMM010000111.1 coordinate 20,839, forward strand.
ACAATCAAATGTTTCTTTTGCATTTAATAATTGTATTCCTTCTTTCTCTAAAATATTACCTGTTGCATTTATAGAATCCGAATATCCTAACCATGGCTCTAAACAAATAAATGCCGCTTTGTTTTTTGTCCAAACACCAAAATTTGGGAAGTCATCAAACTTGAAATAGAGTATAGGAATGTTATTCTCTATAATGGAAATACATTTAGAATTTAGTTTTTTAAAAATTAACGCATCATTTTCAAATAAAGAATAGGTTAGGGGTAGCTTTTTTTCTTGCAATAGAATTGCAACTTTTTTATCGGAGAGCAAATCATTTTCTAATTGAAAACTCGCTAGATTTTCTTCTTTTTCGAATGCCAAAGCATAGTTTTCAAAATTCATCGGCAAGGCAAAAGCAGGATGCCCACCAATAGAAAAAGGAATTGTTTTATCCTCGTTATTGATAATTTTATAGCCAATCACCAATTCGTTTTCCTTTAAAGTATAGCTGATTTGTAATTCAAAATTAAAAGGATAAACTTGTTTCGTTTCGTGATTAGATTGTAACGAAAAAACCACTTGATTCTGACTTTGAAATACTAACTTAAATTCATTGTCTCTGGCAAAACCATGACGGAAAAGTTCATATTTTTTATCATTAAAGGTATAATTATTACTTTTTAAACTTCCCACAATTGGAAATAGAACAGGGGAATGTTTCCCCCAGTAAATAGGGTTGCCTTCCCAAATATATTCTCTTTTAGAATTGTTTTGAAGTGAGATTAATTCGGCACCTTTTGAGTTAATTATTGCCGTTAGAATTGTATTTGAAATTATTAATGTCAAAGTAAATTATTAAAAAAAAATGTTTTGTAAATGTATTTGATAAATTTTAGACAATCTAAAAAAATAGATTATAAAAATTTAGCATTTATTTATTACATGTTGAATAGATAATTCGCTTTATTTGCAAAAAAAAAATATTGATTTTGTGTAACACAAGCGATGCTTTCAGCACAAACGGCAGTATTAAATCAATTGAATATAAAACCACTCTGATTATGAAAAATAATTTTTTAAAAGTAATTTTAATAGTTACTTTGTTATTTGGGTTTTCTTCTGTTTTTGCACAAGAAACGTATGTAAAACCTGTGTCAAATTATAATTATTATGAAGCTTTCGCATCTGGTTTTTATACCAAAAATGCTACAGAATCTCGTTCGGCTAGCGGACAACCTGGGCCAAAATATTGGCAAAATCGTGCCGATTATCAATTAACGGCTAACTTAAACGAAGTAACCAATGAGATAACGGGAACGGAAATTTTAACGTATACCAATAATAGCCCAGATAAATTGAGTTTCCTGTGGTTGTATTTAGATCAAAATTTATTCAGTAAAGATTCTAGAGGAAATGCAATTATACCTATGGAAGGCAGTAGAAATGGTGCTGACGGACAAGATTTTGATGGAGGTCATAAAATAAAATCAGTAAAAATTGTTTCACTGGTAAATGGAAAACAAGTTGAAAAAGAGGCCAAATTTACCATCGTAGATACCCGACTGCAAATTGATTTACCTCAAGAATTAAAAGCGAATGGAGCCAATGTGAAATTAAAAATTGATTTTACTTTTACTTCACCACTTTACGGTTCGGATAGAATGGGTGTAGCAGATACTAAAAACGGGAAGATATTTGCCGTTGCACAATGGTATCCAAGAATGTGTGTGTATGATGATGTTAGTGGTTGGAATACCTTGCCTTATCTTGGCGCTGGAGAATTTTATTTAGAATATGGTGACTTTGATGTTGCTATTACTGTACCGGCAAGTCATATAGTTGTTTGCTCAGGTGAATTGCAAAATCCATCGGAAGTTTATACCGCAGAGCAACAAAAAAGATGGGCGCTAGCTAAACTTAGTGATAAAACCATTATCATTCGTTCCGCTGAGGAAGTAACAAATACTTCATCTCGTCCAACAGGAAAATCAACCTTAACCTGGAAATTTAAAATAAAAAATTCTCGTGATGTATCATGGGCTTCTTCAGCAGCTTTTATAGTAGATGCTTCAAAAATTAATTTACCAAGTGGTAAAAAATCGTTGGCAATTTCTGTATATCCTACTGAAAGTAATGGGAATAATGCTTGGGGACGCTCTACTGAATTTACTAAGGCAGTTATTGAAAATTATTCAAAACGTTGGTTTGAATATCCTTATCCAAATGCTATAAATGTAGCAGGTAACGTCAGTGGAATGGAATACCCAGGTATTGTTTTTTGTGATTATCAAGACAAAGGAAGAAGTTTATGGGGCGTTACTGATCATGAGTTTGGACATATTTGGTTTCCAATGATTGTAGGTTCCAACGAACGACTATTCGCTTGGATGGATGAAGGTTTCAATACATTTATCAATTCATTAAGTGGTTTAGATTTTAATAACGGTGAATTCAAAGGAAGAACTATGAATTTGAATAGATCAGCAGAAATGTTGACCAATCCAAAATTAGAGCCTGTAATTACAGCGCCAGATGTCATGAAAGAACGCAATAATGGAACACTTGCCTATTTTAAACCAGGCGCCGGATTAACGCTTTTACGCGAGCAAATATTGGGACAAGAACGTTTTGATAAAGCTTTTAGAACCTATATCGAACGTTGGGCATACAAACACCCACAACCTGATGATTTTTTTAGAACTATGGAAAATGTTTCGGGAGAAAATTTGAATTGGTTTTGGCGAGGTTGGATAATGAATAATTGGCGGATGGATCAAGCAATTTCAAAAGTGAAATATATCAAAGGAGACGTAAAAAATGGTGCTGCGATTACTGTAGACAATCTCGAAAAAATGCCAATGCCATTGGTAGTAGAAATAAAAACAAAAAGTGGTGCGGTATCAAGAATGAAATTTCCAGTTGAAGTATGGCAACGTAACTTAGATTGGACATTCAAAACCAATACCACAGAAGAATTGGAATCGATTACGATAGATCCCGACCATGCTTTCCCTGATGTGAATGTTAAAAATAATGTTTGGTCTAGTGCAAACAGTCCAGTTGAAAAAGCAGTTAACCTTGATGCTTATTTAGGGAATTATTCAAGTCCGGGTGTTCCATTCAAAATAAATTTCACACAAGAAGGTGATGATTTATTAATGAAAGCTACGAGTCAACCATCAGTCCCATTGGTGAATGAAGGTAATGGCAAATTCACTTTTGAAGATGCAGGAATTACAGTTCAGTTTCATGGAGCTAACAATGTTTTCACGTTAACTTACAGAGGACAAAATTTTGAGTATACAAAAGATATTTAATATTTATTTAATATTATGGAAACTCCAATCGAAAGGTTGGAGTTTTTTTGTTTGTAACATAAATGATTTTTGATTGATTTAAAGAGAAAAGTTTTGTGCAGTAATGATGTATTAATAATAAAATTATTAGCAACTTTGTAATTCAAGATATAAAAATGAAAATCATTGCTGTTATTCCCGCCCGTTATGCTTCTACACGTTTTCCTGCCAAACTCATGCAAGACTTGGGTGGAAAAACGGTTATTACACGTACTTACGAAGCTGCAGTAAATACACAGTTATTTGATGATGTTTTTGTAGTAACGGATTCCAGTTTAGTATTTGATGAGATTGTAAATGCTGGAGGGAAAGCCATCATGAGTATAAAAGAGCATGAAAGTGGTAGTGATAGAATTGCCGAGGCCGTTGAAAACTTGGAAGTTGATATTGTTGTCAATGTGCAAGGTGATGAGCCGTTTATCAACACGGCACCTTTGGTAAAAGTGATTGATGTTTTCAGGAATGATTTTGATAATAGTATAGATTTGGCTTCACTAATGCGTGAAATCACGAATGAAGATGAAATTAATAATCCTAATAATGTTAAAGTTGTGGTGGACCAAAGTAGTTTTGCCTTGTATTTTTCTCGTTCGGTGATTCCCTATCCAAGAGATAAAAATGTTGGCGTACGCTATTTTCAGCACGTTGGAATTTATGCTTTCCGAAAAGCTGCACTAATGGATTTTTATAAATTACCCATGAAAACCTTGGAAGCTTCTGAAAAATTAGAGCAATTACGTTACTTAGAATACGGGAAACGTATCAAAATGGTTGAAACTACAGATGTTAGTATTGGTATTGACACTCCCGAAGATTTGGAAAAGGCGCGGGCAATGATTTAATTAAAATTCTTTGCTCTCGTGATCAAAATAGCCTTTATTTTTGACTTTGTTAGAAAAGAAATTTAAAAATAAGACCACGAAGGATAGAAAAAATAATGCCTGTACACTTACCAGAAATTTGGCGTAAGCTGTAACAGGAACAAAATCCCCAAAACCTATAGAAGAAGAGGTAATCATGCTAAAATAAATTGGGTCATACCAAGTTTTGAAAGGGGTGTTCATATGATTTCCACAGGAATATAAAACCCCAAAAGTAATTACGATTTCTATATAATTAAAAAACAATAAAAGCATTGAACGCTTATAAGACCTAGGTCTTGACAACATGTCAGAAGCAAAAATTAATGTTGGAATATACAAGACTGTTTCGAGTAATAAATAAATCATCAGCCAAATTATTATTTTATGTTCTTGCCAACCGTTTATTAAAATCAAAAAAGGGAATGCAACTTTAGCCAAGACATAGGCATCCATAGCCAAATCTTGATAGCCAAATCCTCTTTTTTCTGCCAAATATTTTAAGTAAACTCCAGGGAAAAGGAGTTGTGAAATGGAAAGAATTAAACGCACAATTTTTTCAATACCATTATCGTCTTGATGATCGTTGTTCCATATGGCTCGAATGTTTAAAACCCTTTTTTGAATAGGATCCAAATTAAATCGAACTTTGTCTTTTTCTGATATTTTACCAAGTAATAATTTTTTTAAAAACTGTTTCATCAGGTTAGTTTTTTAATGGTAAATAATTCGTTGTGGACTTCAACTTTTGGGTACCTTCTCAAGGAATAATTCCCTTTAAACTTGGTTTTATAATTTAAATTGCGAGCTTTGGTTTCATTATTTGTGACCATAGTATTAAACAAAATAAACCCATTTACATTAAGTAAAAATTTGATTCTATGAATAAAAAAATCTTCAAATAAAAAGTTGGGCATATTGGTATCTTGAAAAATATCTATTATAATTAAATCGTATTTTAATTTAGTTTTTAAAACAAATTCAAAAGCATCATCAATAACAATTTCAAGGTTTTCTATTTTGTCTAATTGAAAATAATTATTGGCGATATCTATAATTGCAGCATCAATTTCAACACCTGTAATATTCCCCTTGAATTTAATTTCGTTTACCAATGTTTTAATAACACTTCCACCAGCAACACCAAGAACCAAAACAGATTCAAAGTTTCTTATGCGATCAAAACCAATATATTTCAACCCTTTTCTTAAAATGCGTTGCAAACTACCATAGGAATAATTAGTATTCATACTGTCAAGAACCAATTGGCCATTGTTCCAAGTCACTTCAAGAGATTGGCTCGTTATAGAGTTTTTCTTGTAAATGTTTATCGGAATTAGGAAGCTTAATAGTTTTTGATACATCTAAAAATTTTTTCTCAAAAATAAGAGATAAATACTAAATTTACGAAAAATATTCTAGATGCGACAAAAACTGTATGAATTTATTTTCCTTCGATTATTGGGATGGAAAATTACAGGAACTATACATGCCGAAGTTAAGAAATGTGTTTTGATGGTGATGCCACATACTTGTAATCTTGATTTTTTTCTTGGGTTATTTACTAGAGGTATTATCAATCTTGAGATGAATTTTGTAGGCAAAAAAGAACTCTTTGTATTTCCTTTCGGCTATTATTTTAGAAGTATTGGTGGTGCTGCTTTGGACAGAAGTGGTGGAAAAAACAATGTGGATGCTACTGCTGAATTGTTCTCAAATAGAGATGTATTTAGATTAGCAATTGCTCCTGAAGGCACACGAAAAAAAGTAACCGAATTACGTTCAGGGTTTTATTATATTGCTTTAAAAGCTAATGTCCCAATTATTCCTGTAGCTTTTGATTATAGTAAAAAAGAAGTCAGAATAGGGAATCCTTTTCATGCAACTGGAAATTATGAAGTTGACATGAAATTAATTTTACACCATTTTGAAACGGTAAAAGGCAAATTTCCGGAAAGACAATTTCAAGTTTAAAAATTTAAAAATGAATTATTTAAAATTTCACGATACCTATAAAGAAAAAACCCTTTTTGGAAGATACATCACTCTTGATGACATTGAGCCACTGCTATTGCAATACAATGCGGAAGTTATAGGAAGGTCAGTTTTGGAAAAACCTATATATAAATATCAAATTGGAACGGGAAAAATAAAAATATTAATGTGGTCACAAATGCACGGGAATGAAAGCACAACGACCAAAGCATTGTTCGACTTAATTAATTTTTTGCATTCTACAACTTCAGAAAGCCAAGCTTTTCTAAAAATGTTTTCTTTTTGTATGTTGCCTATGCTCAATCCCGATGGTGCAAAAATGTATACTCGTGAGAATGCCAATGGTGTTGATTTAAATAGGGACGCACAACATTTATCCCAACCCGAAAGTCAAATCTTAAGAAATGTTTTTAACGAATTTCAACCCAATTATTGCTATAATCTTCACGATCAACGTACCATATATGGTGTAGCAGATACTGGAAAAACTGCAACTATTTCTTTTTTAGCACCTGCATATAATGAAAATCGGGATGTGAATGTGGTAAGATTAAAAGCTATGAGTATGATAGTAGCGATGAATAGTACTTTGCAACAATTTATTTCTAATCAAGTGGGAAGATTTGATGATTCTTTTAATATCAATTGTGTTGGTGATACTTTTCAATCCTTAAATGTACCCACAATTCTTTTTGAAGCGGGTCATTTTGCAGAGGATTATGATAGAGAAAAAACGAGGAAATATATTTTTATAGCGCTATTGTCTAGTTTTAATTATTTCTGCGATAACGATATAGTTAGCAATGAAAATAGTGAATACCTGAAAATTCCGCAAAATAATGTCGTATTTTATGATATTGTTTATAAAAATGTTAAAATAAATTATGATGGTGTTGAAAAAATTATCAACTTTGCAGTACAATATGAAGAAGTTCTTATAAACAAGAAAATATTATTTGAAGCAAAAATTGCTCAGATAGATAATTTAGAAAATTATTTTGGTCATGTTGTTTTTGACGCCAAAGGCGAAAAATATTCGGATGACCACGATAATATTCCAAAAATTGAAAGTAAGGCTGATTTTTATATAGGTAAACAAAACAAATTTGTCAACGGTTTACTAAGTAAATAATTATTTCATATTGAATTAAGTTAATAATAAATCACATTTTATGGGTAAGTACCGTTTAGACGAAGTTGATCACCAAATTTTAGATATGTTGATTGACAACACCAGAATTCCTTTTACAGACATTGCAAAAAAATTATTAATTTCTGCAGGAACCGTTCATGTGAGAGTGAAAAAAATGGAAGAAAGTGGAATAATAATGGGGTCTTCATTGACATTAGATTATGAAAAACTTGGTTATTCATTTATAGCTTATGTTGGTGTTTTTCTTAATAATACCTCACAAACTAAATTTGTATTGCAACGAATTAATGAAATTCCATTTGTAACTGTAGCACATATAACCACAGGAAAGTTTAATATTTTCTGTAAAATTAGAGCCAAAGATACTAAGCATGCTAAAGATGTAATCTTCATGATAGATGATATTGAAGGGGTTTACAGAACAGAAACGATGATTTCATTAGAAGAAAGCATCAACGATAAGAAACGTTTGATGCATACTATTTTTCACGAATTAGACTAGACAAGAATTAGATAAAATATATTTAAACCCTCATTCGTCTAGGCAAATGAGGGTTTTTTAATTAAAAAGTATTGTTATGTACACTTTGCCAAAAATTGAGCGCTTCAATCAAAATGTTTTATCAAAGTATCACATTTATAATAGTGTTTTTATTACACTACCATTTGATGCTATTGATAATACTGGAGTTTTGTTGCCATTGTTTACCGAAGTTTGCGCCAATGGATTTAAAAATAATTGGTCTCCAAAACAAATAGTAGATTTTTTTGCTTCAAAATATCTAGACAATACTTCTGAAAGTGATAAGATTAGTTTGATGTTTCGATTTATTCAATATGTTGAACGACAAATTGTGCTTTTTGATGCTATTGAAGATGCTGCTTTTCCTATTGTTAATAATATGGAAGGAAGAGGTTCGCTTCGTGATA
>CAIMMM010000112.1 GCA_903842575.1 uncultured Bacteroidota bacterium
AGCAACCCTTTTTATTTTTCATTTGTCTTTTGCCATATGAAGTAATTATAAACAAAAAAAATCGGAACTATGAAAAAAATACTACCCATCGCTTTATTTTTACTGATATTTAAAACTGCAGCTCCCCAAACTTTTAATCCTCAACTTGCTTCAATGCTTCAGGATACTCTGGACACCTACGTTTCTATGATTTCAAATATTAAAGGAATGTCTGCCAGCGTATATTTACCCGGTCAAGGGATGTGGCAAGGTGCAAGTGGTATATCTTATACCGGACAGCCAATAACAACTAATATGGAATTTGGTATTGCAAGCAATACAAAATTATTTGTTTCTACCGCCATGTTGAAACTCGCCGAAGATGGAATTATCAGTCTTGATGATTCATTGTCAAAATGGCTTCCCAACTATCCGAATATTAATCCAAACATTAAAATTCGTCAGTTGTTGAATCATACCAGTGGAGTTTCTGATCCGCTCTTTGCTCCGCCATGGATGGATACCATAATGGCACACCCAAATAGAGTTTTTACTCCTGTGGAAGTATTGGGCTGGGTCGGTGCGCCTCTCTTTGCAGCTGGAACTGGTTGGGGGTATTCAAATGTAAATTACATTTTAGCAGGAATGGTTGCTGAAAGTGCCACCGGATTCCATATTTCTCAAATTATTCATGACAGTATTCTGACTCCACTCAATTTAACCAATACATTTTATGATGTTGAAGAGCCAGAAATGGGAATAATTTCACATCGCTGGTGGAACAATGTTGACTTTCATGATACATCACGGGTTGGTTTAAACAGCGCCGGTGGGCCAGCTGGATCAATTTTTTCAAATTCATCGGATATGGCGAAATGGTACTATGCTTTGTTCGATGGGCAGATATTGAATCCATCATCAATAACTGAGTTAACCACATTTATTCCAACAACAAATCCTAACTATTTCTATTCATTAGGTTTCGGTCGAGAAACAACCCTTGGTAAAACATATTGGGGTCATGGTGGATCTACCTGGGGTTATAGAAGTAAAATGATTTATGATAGCTGTATGACAGCAGTTGTTTGTGGCCTCACTAATTGTTTTCCTTCCGGTATGGAAGGAGTTACTTTCCTGCTTTATCGTGTTGTAATCAACCATGTGCCGGGTTGCAGCGGGGCAATTACAGGAACAACAACCGTGTGTCAAGGACAAAACTCAGTTACCTATACCGTCCCACCAATAACGAATGCAACCTCATATTTGTGGACATTGCCATCAGGAGCAACTGGTACCAGCAATACCAACACAATTACAGTCGATTATGGATTGACAGCTGTTTCAGGAAATTTGATTGTAAGTGGCGTAAATAATTATGGCGCTGGAGGAACATCCAAGCTTATGATTACCGTAAATTCTATTCCACCTACACCTGTGGTGTCACAAAATGTAAACATTCTTAATTCTAGCGCTCCTGTTGGGAATCAATGGTATAATTCCAGTGGAATTATTATTGGAGAAACTGCGCAAAGTATTAATATTAGCTCAACAGATGATTATTATACAATCGTAACATTGTTGGGATGTAGTTCTGACACTTCAAATTTTATTCATGCAATTTATACTGGAATTGATGAGAATAATGCCGGTTCAGCAATAAAAATATATCCCAATCCGGTTTCAAATGAATTAAATATTGAATCAAAAGAAAGCAGAGGAAAAACAAATTTTGAAATTCAAAATGCATTTGGACAAGTTGTTTTTAAAGGAGATTTCTTTGATAAAATTAGTGTGCCTACTAATAATTTTGCATCAGGGTTTTATTTGATTAAATTGGAAAATGGCAAAACAACTGAATATAGGAAAATTGTCATAGAATAATTTATTTGAAAAATTATTCA
>CAIMMM010000113.1 GCA_903842575.1 uncultured Bacteroidota bacterium
ATTGTATGTTTAGATTGTTTAGAAAAAACGCAATGCCTACCTTTATACGTCTATGACAATGAAGGCTACCCGCACGACAATATAACCGACTGGGCATTAAACCAATTCCAAAACCATTATTCGGAGTCAAAACTCATGAGTTTTGATTCCAACAGGAGTCCAATAGCTTTAGCTATTGGCGATAATAAAATAGCTGAAGCTATTTTACTCCAGTCGTTTCCTGCTGCTTTTATGCGCCATGAAGTCAATGAATTAGCCAATTTTCCTAATGCCAATAGTTTAATAATCAATACCGATGTAATTAAAAAACTTTCGCCTGATTCGTGGTCGGTGATGGAATTTAAAAATGAAACCGATATTATTATTGCGGAAAAAATGCTGTCTGTTCCATTATTAGGTGAAAAATTAGCTGGCACTTGGAATTTAAAATTATGTAATGAATTTCACATGACTAATGACAGTCATTTATTTAAAACTGAAAGTGCTGAAGGTCGTTTGCCGTTATATGAAGGCAAAATGATTCATCAATTTACGCATTTGTGGGGTGATTCTAAACCTAAATATTGGATTGACGAAATAGAAGGTAGGAAAGCGGATTTAGGCAAAAATGAAGATATTGGACAAATATTAGATTATCAGCGTTATAGACTAGCATTAAGGCGTATTGCTAGGAATACTGACGAAAGAACAATAATTGCAGCAATATTACCTAAAATGAACTTTGCTTCTGAATCTTTTCATATATTAAAAAATAAAGTTTTAAATTATTCAGAGCAGTTATTTTTGTTAAGTTTTTTAAATAGCTTTGTAGTTGACTGGCTAATTAGACAAAAAGTATCAGCCAATTTAAGTATGTTTTATGTTTACCAACTCCCCATTCCCCGCCTAACCGAAACACACCCACAATTTAAACCCATAGTCGAACGTGCAGCGGCGTTAATCTGCACCACGCCAGAATTTGATGATTTACGCGCTGAATTAGACCTTTCAGATTTTAAAAACCTGAAAGGTCTGAATGAGGCAAGCCGTGAACAACTCCGCGCCGAACTCGATGCCATAATCGCCCACCTTTACGGCTTAACCGAAACCGAATTCGCCCACATTTTAAACACCTTCCCCATTGTCAAAGCAGAGATTAAAACAGCAGCAATGGCAGAATTTAAAAAATTAATGACAGAAGAAAAATAATGCCAACAATTTCTATTTTTTATGGAATTATCATCAAAATGCTATTTGATGACCACAATCCACCTCACTTTCATGCTGAATATGGCGAATACGAGTTAGTCGTCACCATTAGCCCCATTAAAATTATCAAAGGAGATGCTCCGAAACGAGTTAAATCCATGATATTAGAATGGGCAGCGTTACATCAAGAAGAGTTAATACAAGATTGGGAGCTTTGCGCAATGCTAAAAAGTCCATTACCCATTGAGCCATTGGAGTAATTAAAATGCTTTATGTCATCAATAAAATAAAATCAAATTCTGATAATTACAGTATTAAAATCACTTATTCTGATAATGTTGTAATTAATGCAACTTTTAGCGACATATTGAACCAAGGTGTAATGACCGTGCTAAAAAATCCAACTGTTTTTAATCAGGTAGAAATTGGTAAGCGAGGACGTTCTATTATCTGGAAACAATATGATATTGATTTTTGTGCGGACGCGTTACGTTTTAAATTTGAAAACATTACCAATCAATTAACAAATTCTTCTGAACTTGTTGAAACACAAACGCTATAAAAACAAGTAGCACTGGCAGAATTTAAAAAACGCGCAGCAGGAGAAAAATCATGAATAAAAAACCAATTTCAATTATTGAATTAAAAAAAATTATTCAAACAACGCAAGCTATTGAAGGTTATAAACCCGCTAGTTTAGAAATAGTAGAAAAAGTTAAGCAATTGCGAGAACGGTATGCCGTCCAAATATCACCACAAAAATAGTCCGATTTATCTTGAGGGTACGGATATTCCCCATAATAAACTTGGCATTACCAATAGCGAAGAATTGCATGAACTAGAACGGGAATTACTGGAAGAAGCTTATTTAATTTTTCATCAGGAATTAGAGGAAAATACACGCTTTAATGAAGATTATTTTAAATCTTTACACCGCAGAACCTTTGAAAGTTTATATGACTGGGCAGGCGAATATCGGCAATTTAATATGCTGAAAGGTAATTCACGATTTTGCCAAGCTGCATTCTTAGACAAATCATCGGCAACTATTTTCACCGAATTTGCCAGCGTTGATTATTTAAAAAATAGTGAAAAATTATCATCCACTGAATTTGCTTATCAGTTAGCCTATTTCAAAGGTGAATTAATAACGCTACACCCG
>CAIMMM010000114.1 GCA_903842575.1 uncultured Bacteroidota bacterium
CTGTTTAATTGTTTAACTGTTTAATTGGTTAACTGTTTAACTGTTTATTATGGGGAGGGCCTTTGAGTGATTGAGGGTCTTTTTTGTTGTTGGTTAGGTAACGTTTCAGGTTAAGGTAAAGTTTTAGGTCAAGGGGCAACGTTTTTACTTCGACTGCACTTCATCGTTGCTCAGGGCAGGCTACTCAGTATAGAGTTCTAGGGATGATAATAATTTATAATAGGGAATCCTCGCTACGGCGGGGATTTTTTTTTGGGTTGAGTTCCCGCCTTAGCGGAAACGACAAGGATTGGATATACTAATAGTGTAAGATTTTTTTTAATCACCTATTTTAACCACTCAAAATCAACTATTTATTAACACGAAAACGTTGTAGTGAACTTATTTTTTTATTTATTTATGGTTGTATTTAAAATAATTTTATTTTTATATGATGAAATATAGTGATTTGGAAATAAAGCCATTACCTATTTTACAAAAAAATATGATTTTAAAACAAACATTAACTTAATAATTATATCATGAAAAGATTTTTACTAACCACCTTTTTTTTACTAACTTTTGCTGTAGGATTTTCACAGCAAAATGTTTTTAACAGAAGCAATTCCAATACTGGTGATTTTGGTAGCGGCAATTTACCTTGGTTCTATGAAACGTCGAATAACAATCAAGGCGATCCCGATAATGGTAACAGTACAAGAAACAATGTTAAAATTGGACACAACAATTTTACAACAATGTCAACTAATGGTCGTTATTACCTTGTTCGAACATTAGAATTTCAAACTGCTGCAACTAGTGGTCGTATTATTAATAATAGTAGTGGTGGTTTATCCGCATCAATTGGTATTTATAATAATTCAACCGGTTCACATACATTCAACACACCAATAGGTATTGATGGTTCCCCAGTTCAGATACAAGCCAATAATGGTCCTTTTACCTTTACAACCAATATCTTTATGAATGCTAATACTGTGGAATTTGGAGGTTCAAATAGCACAACCGTTTCAGGAGTTCTTCAGGGAACTGGAAAACTAGTTAAAAATGGAACTGGAATTTTGAAGTTAAGCAATACTAATACTTACTCTGGAAACACAGAACTTGATAATGGGGAGCTTTGGATTGAAAGTTCAGGTGATATAGCTGCAGGAAGTAGTATTTACTTAGGTAATGGTGGGCAACAAACTAATACAGCAAAAATTTTCCTTTCAAAATCTGATGGAGGAACTAATTTTTCAAGAAATATAAATATTAATGCTGGTGATCCTGGAACAAGGGTAATAGGTGGGCTAAATGCTTCTGGAACTAATACTTTTTCTGGAAACATAGTGAGAAATTCAACTCAACCTTTGACTATAGAAGTTGTTGATGCTGGAGGAACTGTTGCTATTACAGGGGATATAAATGGTTCAGGAACTGTAACCAAAAATGGTTCTGGAATAGCAATTTTTTCAGGTACTACTAAAACCTATACTGGCTCCACTACGGTAAGTACCGGAACACTAAGAGTAATAAAAGGAGGTCATACTGCTGATATTTCTTCAGGTGCAATTGCATTTACTTTTGCATCCATAACTCAAGCTGCAGGAACCTACAACTTCTTACCAGGTCAACTTGCTGGGAGTACATCGAGAACTTTAACAAGTAATTTAAATCCTTCTGCAGGCAGAACGCTTTCTTTTAATTATACAACCGGTAGTGTTACTATTTGTGATAATGTTGCACTTACATCTGCGCAAGCAACAGCCTCACCAATATGTTCGAATGCTACAACCACATTAACTTATACAGGATTAACAGGAACAGGTGCTTCGGTTACTTGGTGGAATAATTCTAATGGAACGGGAACTTCATATGGGACGGGAACTCCGTCAAGCGC
>CAIMMM010000115.1 GCA_903842575.1 uncultured Bacteroidota bacterium
CCGACACGGACGGCAACTCCCTATACCAGCGGGCCGTTAGCATTAATTGTAAAAAAAAGACAACTAACAGAAATTTAAATCAAATAAATGAATAAACTGAGAATATTACTATGGTTTTTGCTTTTGAGCATCTCTACATTTGGACAAGTTGACAAAGCATCGGATTTGTATAAAATCATACAAGAAAAAGACAGCCTTCTTTTTAATATTGGATTCAATACCTGTGACATAGCTCAATTTGAAAATCTGGTAAGTGAATATTTTGAGTTTTATCATGACCAGGTTGGTATAACAAGTTCCAAATCTGCCTTTATTGAGAGTATTCAGAACGGACTTTGCAAATTAACGTATAAGCCAAGAAGAGAATTGGCTGAAAACTCGATGGAGGTTTACCCATTAGAGAAAAATGGTGTTTTATATGGAGCAATTCAAACTGGAAAACATAATTTTTACGCCATTGAAAACGGCAAGCAAGAGTATTTAACCAGTGTTGCAAAATTCACCCACGTTTGGATCTTAGAAAATGGAAGTTGGAAATTAAGCAAAGGTTTAAGTTACGACCACAAGGATTTTGGAAAACCAATTGATGAAAATCTTTTGTTTACCGATAAAGGCGAAACAGAGCGTTGGTTAAAACAGAAACATATCCCAGCATTAGGCATAGGTTATATTAATGAGGGTAAAATTGTTCAAATCAGCGTATTTGGTGAATTAGAAAAAGAAAAGCCCGCACCATTAAATACGATTTGGAATGTAGCTTCAATGACCAAGCCTATTACCGCAATGATAACGTTAAAACTGGTGGATGCGGGAAAATGGAGTTTAGACGAACCTATTTATAAATACTATGTTGACCCTGATGTTGCTAATGACCCAAGAGCAAAAAAGTTAACAACAAGATCCATTTTGAGCCACCAATCGGGTTTCACGAATTGGCGTGGTAACAATGCCAACGGTAAATTGGTATTTGAGTTTGAACCAGGAACCAAATATCAATATTCAGGAGAAGGATATGAGTATCTGCGAAATGCATTGGAAAAGAAATTTCATAAGAGTCTTGAAGAATGGGCAAAAGAACTAATTTTTAAACCCTTAAAAATGAATGACACGCGATTTGTGTGGGATAAAACAATGGATTCTACAAGATTTGCGAAATGGCACAACGAAAGTGGAGGACTTTATAAAACAGAAAAGAATTTAGCTATAAATGCGGCAGACAACTTATTGACTACTGTTGAGGACTATTGTAAATTTATGGTTTTTATTATTAATGGTGCTGGATTATCAAAGGAAATATATGGAGAAATGGTTGCAGAGCAAGTAAGAATCAATGGCTTTAAACATTGGGGTTTAGGTTGGTGGATTGACGAAAATATAAATATCAATCAAGAATTTGCTTTGGTTCATGGTGGCGATGACATTGGAGTTCATACTATTGCCTTCATAATTCCCAAAACAAGACAAGGACTTTTGATTTTTACAAATAGCGATAATGGAACAGTAGCATTTGCTGACGTTTTAGTAAAATTTCTGGAGAAGAATGGGGAAGGAATTCTTAATATAGAAATGAAATAACAACTAATGCCAATCCCTTTATAGCTTATTTTAAATTCCTGTATTATAGCAATTGTAGTTTTATCTGCTCTGAATAAGCTATCAAAAAATACATTAATTACATTAGCAGCTATTAACTTTATTCCTAATTTAATTGTCTGGATAGGAATAGGTTTTAGCGGTATCAAATTTTTAATTATTTTCTGGATCGGCGCAATATTAATAAACATTTATTTGATTATCATTGGAGTAAAGTTTAAAAAATAAG
>CAIMMM010000116.1 GCA_903842575.1 uncultured Bacteroidota bacterium
CCTATAATTTGAAACTTTTTAAAGGATAAGCATGAATAAATTACTTAGTATGCTGACATTACAGCAACAACTCAATGATGCTACCAACGGAATTGGTTGGGAAAAAGGGGTAACGAAGCACGGCAAAATAATCAACTGGCGCCGATGCATTACGATGGAATCTGCCGAGATGATTGATTCATTCGGATGGAAACACTGGAAAAGCATTGCTCAACCAACGGATTATGCCAACTTGCAAATCGAGATTGTGGATGTTTGGCATTTTGTGATGAGTTTAGTATTAGAATTTACGAAAGCCAATGGTGCGGAAGCAGTGGAAGAGTTGGCGCAAAGAATTTACAGTACACCGGAATATCAAAAATTAAACAGCGAAGCACCTCTTTCTTTTGGCGGAGATGATCTTCTTATGATTAAAATCGAAAACGTTATGCGTCTTTCACTGATTCCGATTTCTCCAGAGATGATTGGTGCGATAGTCGAAGAGTTTTTCGAATTGGCGTATTTGGGTGCATTGAATACAGCACAGCTGTATCGTCTTTATGTTGGCAAAAATATCCTCAATCAATTCCGTCAAGACCATGGATACAAAGAAGGAAGTTATATCAAAATTTGGAACGGATTTGAAGACAACGCGGTGATGAAGCTCTCATGGGAAAACAATCCTGAGATGACCCCCGATGAGTTGTACAAAGCACTAAAAATGGCTTATCCTGCGTAAATCTCTTTAAATTCACCCTTCCATCGCTTGTGGCACCAAAACCAGAGCTTTGGATTGGCGCGAATTACTTTTTCAAGATCATTAGACTGTACTTGTGTGGCTTCTAAAATGTCTTTTTCCTCATTAATTTTTACTTCAATGGGCTTTTCAAACGTAATCGTATAGTGCTGTTCGTGGAGTGAGACAATATAAACACCGACGATAGGAGCATTGAATTTTGCGGATAACGCAGCAGGTGTAGAAGTTTGGTATGTTTCATGCCCAAAAAAATCAACTTTTACTCCTGCACGTGCATTGCTGGCTTGATCGATCATAAGCAAAATAGAGCGACCGCCTTTGAGGGCTTTGGCAATATGTTTAAGCGCTCCATTTTTTTCCGCAAGCTGCATTTTATGGTTTGTTCGTGCCTGAAGTAAATAGGGATCAAACTCAGAAGCGCTAAACTCTTTATAGATTGAGGAAACAGGTGTGATCAGAGATGAGAGAGCAGCCCCACCAAGTTCCCAATTCCCAAAATGAGCTGAAACAAAAATAATGCCCCGATTTTCTCGCAAAAGTGCATCAACAACTTCACGGTTTTGAAAGGTCACTTGAGATTGTAAATCATCGGCATTGTTTCGTCGGTTTTCCATTACTTGTAAAAAATTCATGGCTAAATTTCGGTAACAGTAGCTTTCAATTTCTTTTTTTTGAGTCAGAGTGAGTTCTTCACCAAAAGCAAAATCTAAATTGGCTTGAATGATCCGATTTCGTGAAAAAGCGAGAAGATGAGCAACTGAAGCAAGCGATGTAAATATCTTTTTACGCCAATTTTGCGGTAACATCATCAAAAATGAATCAAAGAGTAAAAATAGACGGTACGCCATTATAAAAGTTCCTTGGCTTTAGTCGCAATGAGATGAGGGTCGATTTGACTAATCGAAAAATCATTGCGGTTGATGTGAAAAATATCAACTTTCGA
>CAIMMM010000117.1 GCA_903842575.1 uncultured Bacteroidota bacterium
CTCTTCTTGTTTTCGAGATTTTTCTCTTAGGATGTGCCATTTTACTATATTATTTATCCGTTAATAGTTGTTTTAATTTATCCCATCGTGGGTCAATTTCTTCTTCCTTCTTTTCTTCTTTATTTTCTTTTACTGAATTCTCATTGAGTTTATCTAATGCTTCCGTCTTTAATGTTCCGTCTTTAATGCCTGGATGTACTCTTTTTAACGGAATTGAAAGCGCAATCATTTCATAAATATATTGCTTTAAATCAAGTTGATGTTCTCCAACTGGAAGAATTAATAACTCTTCATTGTCATTATTGAAAACATCCCCAAATTGAACTACCAATTTAATATTTCCTTTAATTGGCAAATCAAATTGTTCTCCAGAAACATCACAAGTAACATTAACTGCCCCTTTTTGTTTAAAGATTAGTTCAAGCATCGTTGCCTTTTTTTCAAAAGATACATTTACTTTAATATCACAACTTTCGAATTCGTCAAAACCAAATTCTTCAAAGAACTTTTTATTAATTTGATATTCAAATTGATGTTTTCCTATTTTTAATCCTATAAAAGGAATTAAATATTCTTTCGTACTTTTCATCTAAACAACAATTTGTCCCATTTTGAATTATCATTAAGGGAGTGCAAAGATATAAAATTATTGCAATTTTAAAAGCGTTATGTTCATTTTTTTTTAACTAATGCTTTTCTTTAACTTTCATAGGGTTTTGACTGATTTCTAAATGCTCATTTCTTGTTTTAAAAATATCAATTGCCATATAAACCGCCTCTCTAAAAGAATTAAAATCAGCTATGCCTTTCCCAGCAATTTCATAGGCTGTGCCGTGGTCTGGGGAGGTTCTAATTTTATTCAATCCTGCTGTGAAATTTACTCCCTTGCCAAAAGAAAGTGTCTTAAACGGTATTAATCCCTGATCATGATACATGGCAATAACAGCGTCGTATTTTTCATATTGATTGCTACCAAAGAAGCCGTCAGCAGCAAATGGCCCAAAAACTAAATTTCCTTTTTCAAAAAGTTTTTTCAAAATTGGTTTAATAATTTCATCGTCTTCTTTACCTATCACCCCGTTATCTCCCGCATGTGGATTTAATGCTAAAACAGCAATTTTAGGTTTGTTAATGCCAAAATCTTGGGTTAAAGATTTGTTTATTGTGGTTATTTTTTGAATTAATAATGCTTCTGTTAAATGTGAGGCAACTTCATTCACGGGTATATGATCGGTCAAAAGCCCAACTCTTAAATTGTCTTGAACCATAAACATTAAAGCATTCCCTTCTAGTTCTTTATCTAAATAGTCCGTGTGTCCAGGAAATTTAAAATCTTCAGATTGGATATTACACTTGTTTATTGGAGCAGTTACTAATACATCCACTAAGCCTTCCTTAAGTGCTTTTGTGGCAGTAACAAATGATTTTATAGCATACTTCCCAACAGCATCGTCATTTGTTCCAAAATTCAAATCAACTCCTTCATTCCATACATTAAGCACGTTAATTTTACCCATGACCATTTGATCTAATTTATCAATGCCATGAAGTGGCGCAGTTAATTCAAAGGTCTTTTTTATAAAAGAAAGGATTTTTACATTTGCAAAAATAACGGGCGTACACAACTCCAACATTCGTGGATCTTCAAATGTTTTCAAAACGACTTCGCTTCCAATACCGTTTAAATCTCCAATTGAAATTCCAACGATTATATTTTCTGCTTTTTTCATAATGATGCGTGTTATTTATTGCTAATTTTGAAGTGCAAATTTAGTAAAAAAAAACCGCAATGTTTACAGGAATAATTGAATCCCTAGGAATTATAAAAGAAATTAAAAAAGAAAAGGACAACCTCAACATAACTGTATCTTCTTTTATTACGCATGAGTTAAAAATTGACCAAAGCGTAGCGCATAATGGGATTTGTCTTACTGTGGTTTCTATTAATCAAGACATGTACACTGTAACAGCGATTAAGGAAACTATTGATAAAACAAATTTGTCTGATTGGAAATTGAATGATCCTATAAATTTAGAAAGAGCCATGAAACTTGGCGACAGACTTGACGGCCATATTGTTCAAGGTCATGTTGATCAAATTGGAATTTGCAAAAATATTACCGAATCAAACGGAAGTTGGTATTATACTTTTGAATATGATGCCAATTTAAATAATATAACTATTGAAAAGGGTTCAATTACAGTTAATGGCGTTAGTTTAACAGTTGTGAATTCTATGAAAAATGAATTTAGTGTAGCCATAATTCCGTATACTTATGAACATACGAATTTTAAAAATATTTCTATAGGCACAAAAATAAATCTTGAATTTGATGTTGTAGGAAAATATATTTCTAAACTACATTATTTAAGAATTTGAAAATAGTTGTCAAATAAAAAAACTTCTTAAATTAAGAAGCTTTTTTATTACTATTAAATTGATATAGTTTGTATAATCCATAAATAATCGAGAGTAATACCAATAGTAATACACTACCATCCAATGGGAAGCCTGGTGGCGGTGGTGGTGTTGGCGGTGGTGGTCCTCCTGGCGCTGCATAAGATACAACACTTGAAAAAAGCACAACCATAATAAATAATATTCTATTTAGGGCAATCTTCATCGGCGTAAATGTAAAAAAAATAACTTCGTTTCAAAAGTTTTAGCGTGTTTAAACAAAAGTTTTAACAATTTTCAGAATAAAAAAAATATTTTTTTTGGCAAATCTAAAACAATAATAGAAAAAAC
>CAIMMM010000118.1 GCA_903842575.1 uncultured Bacteroidota bacterium
AGCCAACCACCGGTGCCTTGCTTTTTTAGTTCTACCAGATAAAGACTATTTGAGAAGGTAAGCATACCGTCACATGTGCTTTCTTTATCCAATGTTCCTTCTTTTAAAACGATTATTCAATGGTCAATTGCAGTAAATGAAAGGGCTAGATCATTATCATTAAAGACTTTGGCAATCCACTTGGTATTATCTGTAACGTTGGCGGTATGGCCAGTAAGGGATTGCGGGCGATTTCCTGTCAAGTTACATGAAAAGTAGAAGCGGACTACAACCCTTCGCATACCACTGAAACCCTTATTGGCTATACCGCGTGTTATGCAGCGTTATTCTATTATTTTCAATTCTTTAAGTCTTTTCTGTTTATATTCTGGTAATTGTTCAAACTTATGTCTCCATTTTGCTAAACAATCTCGTTCTTTTTGAAACTCACCTGACGGTGCTATTAAATCAGGATATTGGAACTTAAAACTTAAGAAAGATTGTATTTGTTTTTCGAATGAATTTTTATGCTTATTCTCTTCGTAATCAAAATCAACACCGATTTCTAATAAAAGGAACTCTCGTTCCTCATCTAAATATTTTATAATTCCATCTGAATTTTTCTTACCCTTTCTTTTAAGTACCCTTTGGTCATTTAGCCAACGCCCTAAACTATTTTGTGTTTTATCAGGATTAAACTGAGGAACATGACAATCTCCAGTCTTTTCCTTCCATTCTTTTAATTCGTCTAATCGTGCAGTAAACTTATCATTGCTTGGATTAAATTCTCCTTCTTTTTTCCATATAAAATCTAAGTCATTTAACCGCTCAATTTTATAATCACTTAAAACACCATTATTGAAGTATGTTTTTTGAATAGCAACCCAATTCCCAAGTGAATAAAAAGTATCAGTATTATCTCTTGTATGTGGTACATCTGAAGTGCCATATTCATTATAGTATGCCTCTAATAATCCATAATTTTCTTCCCAAATTTTAGCCCATCGTAATTCGTGCCCATCACCGAAATAAAAACCCACTTTTTCTAACTTTTCTCTATGTTCAGGTGGCATTTGACCATTTGAATAAAAAACCTTTTGCTTTCTATACCAAATATAAAGTCCATAAGGTTGGTACTCTCTTGGAACAGTAACTTCATTTGTTTTTTTCTTAAACTCAAGAAAATCATTAAAATATCCTTCCCAAGACGCTAAATAATCAGGTGTAATTTTATATTCATTTGTTCTAATTCTCGGATTACCTTTTTTTCCTTCGGCTATATCATTTTGTTTTTCTATTAGCAATTTAGTTAAATCCAAGTCTATTTCGTCATCCTGCTCTCCTTCATTTTCTTTTAGGAAATCTTCAACTTGTTTTTTTAAGAAAAAAATATATGAAGGCGATATATCATAAAATTCTGGCTCGATTGAATTTATCAAATCGTTTTGAATTTCAGCAATAATTTTTTTGTCTTTTATTTCAACTCCCCATTCGTGATTTAAAATAAGTCCATTATAAGTAAAATTAGCAGATGTTATTATTGCAGAAAAGCAAACTTCGTCTCTCTGAAAAATATAAACTTTACCGTGAAGCCTATTATTTAAAGATATTTTACAATTCCATTCGCTTTTTTTTATTTTGGGTAATTGAATTAATGAAACTAATGATTCAATTTTTTTTATTTGGTCTAATGATTTGGGTTGAAGAGTTGTGATTAATTGAATGCTCTTTAATCCTTTAGTAAAGCTATCTTTAAATAATAAGCCAAAGTCAGTCATTAAATACGGACTTGCAATCAATACGTTATCGCTCTGATTCAGCAAATCATAGAATATTTTCTCATGATTCAAGTCTGTAATATTATTAATAACTCTGATGCTCATTTTGTCTTTTTATAATGCTGCATAACGTTGGTATAAGCTCTGGTGCCATTTTGGTCATCACATATTCCGAAAAGCTTATCCTGCCTTGA
>CAIMMM010000119.1 GCA_903842575.1 uncultured Bacteroidota bacterium
CTGGTACTACATGGTCTACATTGCAAAATTTTACTGCAATGAATTCTACCTTTACGATGTATACCAATAATGTAACTTCGACAAGTAGATACGTAAGGTTTTTTTATACTACTAAAGTGTCTGGAAGTAATGTTGCAATTGATCAGGTTAGTTTAACAAAAGCAGTTTTACCCATTGACATAAATGTTCAACAAAGTGCTGCAAATATTATTAATGGTGGAACTTTTTCAATAGGAAATTCAGCTGCAACAGTATTTAATTTACAAAACTTAGGTGCCTCTGGAGCTTTAAATATTACAAGTAGTCCAATTACTGGTACTGATGCTGCTAATTTTTCAATTACTGGTATGCCTGCTACAGTTGCTGCTGCTGGTGCCTCTAATTTTACCCTTAATTTTGCTCCAACAGGTGCTGCTGGTACAAAAACTGCAACTTTAACTATCAATAGTAATGATCCTAATGATCCTGCTTATGTTATTAATATTGTTGGAATAAACGGATCCGTGGCAACTGAACCAACTGCTCAAGCAACTGGCTTAAATTTTACAAATGTTAAATCATATACTTTTGATGGTGCATTTACTGCTGCATCTCCAGCTGCTGAAAATTATATTGTATTGATAAAAAGAGGTTCGGCATTCACAACTGAGCAACCTGTTGATGCAACCACTTATCTTAAAGGTCAATATATTGGTGGCGCACAAGTGGCTTATATTGGAAATGGAACTGCTTTTACTCCAAACTACATCGTAGCCAACACCAATTATTATATCAAAGTTTTTGCATTTAATGGCCCTGCTGGATATGAAAATTATTTAACAACAAATCCTTTATCAGGAACAACAACTTCAAGTAATGGAAATATTGGCACCACTTATACTGGTGTTTCAACTTCTAGTACTTCTTTTATTACCCAATTACATGGAAAGGTTTATCCTCATACTCAGATTTTTTATAGTAATTATGCTCCAACAATGATTCCTGGTTTTGAATCTAGAGATACTGTTGATGCTGGTATTTCACAAAGTGTAGTTACTTGTCATTATACCACTTATAATTATGTTTATTCAGGTGCATTTTCATGGACACCTTCTGGAACTTTAACTCGTGAGCATACTTATTGCTATAGTTGGATGCCAACATCAATTACTCAAGATTCAATTCCTTATTCAGATTTGCATAATTTGTTTCCTGTTGAATTTACCAATGCCAGCGCAAAAAGAAGCAATCTTCCTCTAGGTGTTGTTGTTACTCCGACCTTTACATGGAATGGCGGAAAACTTGGTATGAATGCTGCTGGAGTTCAGGTTTATGAACCAAAAGATTCTGAAAAAGGTGATGCTGCCAGAGCAATGATGTATATGTCGATTTGCTATACTGGAACTAATGGTAATTTATGGGCAATACCAGCTCTTCAAGATCAAAATGTGTTAAAATTATGGCACCAACAAGATCCTCCAAGTAATTGGGAAATTGCTCGTAACGATTATATTGCATGGAAACAAGGAAACCGCAATCCTTTTGTTGATAGTGCACAATATGTTTGTTATATCAATTTTAGCAATATGACTTATATTCCTAATCCAGGTGGAAATTGTACTTCTGTTGGAATCAGCCAAGTTGAAAACAATACTTCTAATACAGTTGTATATCCTAACCCAACTTCTGGTAATTTTAATATTGAGTTTACTGCTCAAAAACAGACCAACTACAATGTTAAACTTGTTGATTTTACTGGAAAATTAATTAGAAATATCAATTACACAACTTCAATTGGTGAAAACAAAATTGACGTTTCTGTAAGCGATTATCCAAGCGGAATTTACTTGTTACAATTAAGTTCTGATGGAATTTCCAAATCCTATAAAATTGTGAAAAACTAATTTTATTAAATATTGAATTTAAGGGGTGCGAAGTTTCTGAACTTCGCACTTTTTTTTGTTTTAAATTAGGTTATGTTAATAATAAAATGACGCAACGTCATGCTGAATTTATTTCAGCATCTTATAGATTCTGAAACGAGTTCAGAATGACTATCAGATGCAACATTAAACTTAATAACACTAATTAAAAATATGTTTTCACGGCAAATTCAAACTGATTAATAAATATTTCCTTAAAAGCACTTATATTATTTTGTTCATAAAAGATTAAC
>CAIMMM010000120.1 GCA_903842575.1 uncultured Bacteroidota bacterium
ACATCCACCGATACTCTACCTTTCATATCAAAGTCAACTCCAGCACGCAATAATTCTTCCGCCAATAAAGGAATATCAAAACGATCTGAATTGAAACCAGCCAAATCCGAATCCTTAATCATATTATGCACTTGGGAAGCCAATTCATTAAAAGTAGGTTCATTGGCCACTTTTTCATTAGAAATTCCATGAATGGCAGTGCTGACAGGGGGGATTGGAATCGTTGGGTTAACCAACCATGTTTTGCTTTCTTTATTTCCGTTTGGAAAAACCTTGAAAATTGATATTTCTACAATTCTGTCTTTCCCGATATCTATTCCTGTAGTTTCAAGATCGAAAAAACAAATTGGCTTGTTGAGTTTGAGTTCCATTATAAATTATTAGTTGACAAATATAAAATATAGAAGTTACCGTTTATCGATTGTTGAAAAAAGTTTACCACAAAAATAAACCCGACACGTTATCTAACAAGTCGGGCTTTTTATAGTAATCGTAATGTATTAAAAATCTCTATTTACATCAAAAGCTTCCAAATAATCGGCAACACGTTTTACAAAACTTCCGCCCAATGCTCCATCTACAACACGATGGTCGTAGGAATGCGATAAAAACATTTTCTGACGGATGCCAATAAAATCGCCTTCAGGAGTTTCTATAACGGCAGGCACTTTACGGATAGCGCCAAGAGCAAGAATTCCAACTTGTGGCTGGCTGATGATTGGCGTTCCAAAAATACTTCCAAAGGTTCCCACATTGGTCACGGTGTAGGTTCCTCCTTGGGTGTCGTCTGGTTTTAATTTCCCGGTTTTGGCTCTATTCCCTAAATCGTTTACGGCTTTTGCCATACCCACAAGGTTTAATTGATCGGCATTTTTAATAACCGGCACAATAAGATTCCCGTTTGGCAATGCGGCTGCCATTCCAAGGTTTATGTTTTTCTTTTTGATAATAAAATCGCCATCCACGGAAATATTCATTCCTGGGAAATCTTTTAACGCTTTAGCAACGGCTTCCATCATAATGGGTGTGAACGTTAGTTTTTCACCTTCACGTTTCTCGAAAGCTACTTTTACTTTCTCACGCCATTTTACAATATTCGTCACATCCACTTCAACAAACGATTGTACATGTGCTGATGTTTGTAGTGATGCCACCATATAGCCAGAAATTAGCTTCCGCATTCTGTCCATTTCTATAATTTCGTCACCGCCGTTTACTGAAACTGGCATAGCTGTTTGTGGCTGAGCTACTTTTACATTTTCACTAGTGGCTATTGGATTTTGCCTATTGGCTACAAACTTCAAAATATCTTCTTTGGTTACTCTGCCCTCTTTTCCTGAACCCGAAATACTTTCCAATTCAGCAATAGCAATACCTTCCTCTTTGGCAATATTTTTTACTAAGGGTGAGAAAAACTTATCCGATTTCGAAAAATCGGCGGGAGCTGCAACCATTTCTTTTGCTACCTCTACCGTTTTTTGAACTTCAGCTATAACTTCTTGAGGAACTGCTTCGGTTTTTGGAGCTTCAACACTACCACCTTCAGTTTCAATAATGGCAATGGTTTGTCCCACTTGAACTAAGTCATCTTTGCCAAATAATTTTTCTACTAAAACTCCCGAAACTTCCGAAGGAACTTCGCTATCCACTTTATCTGTAGCAATTTCCAACACGGCTTCGTCCATTTCAATTTTGTCGCCAACTTCTTTTAGCCAATTGGTAATGGTTGCTTCTGCTACGCTTTCTCCCATTTTTGGAAGTTTTAATTCAAATCTTGCCATATTGTTAACCTAAAAGGTGCTTTTTAATTTCTGATTGCAAAATTACTAAAAGTTTTTAGTTTTTGCCACGAATTATACAAATTTACACGAAACCTAAAATCTAAAAACGAATCACTTCTCCTCTATCTAAACTACTATTGCTACCAATCAGAAAATCAGTTGATTTGGGTACAATTTTAAAGGTACAATTTTCCTTTTTATAGGTTTCGAAAGCCTGTATTATGGTTTTAAAATCCAAATGATTTTGATCTAAAATAATTTCTGATTTAAAATTTTCTTCCGATAAATGCCTTATATCGTGAAGTATTATCGCTTTTTTTAAATGCTTTTCTAATTTTTCTTTTAAACTTTCATCCTCCGAAATCAGGATATAACTTTGAGGTTTTGCGCTCGGTTTTGAATGACCCTGTATTCTTTTGACGAATGAAAAAAGCAGAATGCCAACTTTCATAAAAACAGTAAAGAAAACAGAAATCTTGAAGTGTTTTTTATAAAAGAAATTCATCGCGTCTTGAAACCGCTTCATATACGTGCCATCTTTAACCGTACTTTCCCCTTTATAATGAATAACCGTTGTTTCGTGAAAATAATAATTGAATTTCCTTTGTTGAAGCACCCTGTAACTTAAATCAATATCGTCGGAATACATGAAACAATTTTCATCAAATCCACCTATTTCATTATACAATTGGCGTTGCATGACCATAAAAGCACCAACAAGAATATCTACCTTGCCCGTTTCGTTTTCAGTTAGCTGCTGGGCGTAATATTGATTGAATAAGGTACTTTTAGGAAACCATTTATACAACCCAAAAATCTTGGTAAATGCCACCCAAGGTGTTGGAATGCCACGCTTGCTTTCGGGAAGAAAATTTCCGGTACCGTCAATGAGTTTGCAACCAATAATTCCTAAATCAGCTTGCCTTTTGGCGAAAGCTAAAACTTTATCAAAAGTATCTTCAGCAACAACCGTATCGGGATTTAAAATGCAAATGTATTCGCCTTTGGCCTGAGCAACACCCATATTATTCCCTTTTGGGAAACCTAAATTTGCTGCGTTTTCAATGAGTTTTACCTTCGGGAAACGTTGTTTCATCATGGCACAACTGTCATCCGAAGAATTGTTATCGACGACAATAATTTCGCCTTCAATATTCTCGAGTGCTTTCTGAACGCTCAAAACACAGAGCTCCAAAAAGTGGCGTACATTATAATTAAGGATGATTACCGATAGTTGCATTTGACAAATATAATCTACTTTTGCAAAAAATTACACTTGTGAATTATTTATCAGTAGAAAATATATCGAAATCCTTTGGCGAAAGAACTTTGTTTGAAAACCTTTCGTTTGGGATTAACAAAGATCAAAAAATTGCTTTCATCGCCAAAAACGGTTCAGGGAAAACCTGTATCATGAAGATTATCAACGGCGATGATGAACCGGATACGGGAAATGTGGTTTTAAGAAAAGGTATCAACATGGCGTTTTTGTCTCAGGATTCCAATTTGCAGGAAGAATTGACCATTGAAGAAAGTATTTTCGCTTCGGATAATGAAGTGTTGAAAGTCATTGAAGAATACGAAAAAGCTCTAGAAAATCCAGAAGATGAAGATGCCTATCAAAAAGCATTCGATAAAATGGACCAACATAATGCTTGGGATTTTGAAACCCAATTCAAGCAAATTTTGTTCAAATTAAAGTTGGAAGATTTTAAATTAAAAGTAAAAAATCTTTCCGGCGGACAGAAAAAACGTTTGTCATTGGCCATCATTTTAATCAATCGTCCTGATTTATTAATACTTGACGAACCTACCAATCACTTGGATTTGGAGATGATTGAATGGTTGGAAAGTTATTTTGCCAAAGAAAATATTACACTGTTTATGGTGACGCACGACCGTTTCTTTTTGGAACGCGTTTGTAATGAAATCATAGAACTCGACAATGGGAAATTGTATCAATACAAAGGCAATTATTCCTATTATCTAGAGAAAAAAGAAGAACGCATTGCGTCTGAAAATTCGAGTGTGGACAAAGCGCAAAACTTGTTTGTAAAAGAACTGGAATGGATGCGAAGACAACCCAAAGCTCGAACTTGCAAGAGTAAATCGCGCCAAGATGATTTTTATGTCATCAAGGAAAAAGCGCAAAGCCGACGAAGAGAAAATGTAGTGGAATTGGAAATCAATATGGAACGTATGGGAAGCAAGATTATCGAGCTTCACAAAGTATCCAAAAAGTTTAAAGACCGCGTAATCTTGGACAACTTTACTTTCGATTTTCAACGGGGTGAACGCATTGGAATTATTGGAAAAAACGGAACTGGAAAATCTACTTTTTTGAATTTGATAACAGGAACCATTCCTATTGATGGCGGAAAAGTAATCACCGGAGACACTATCAAAATTGGATACTATACACAAAGCGGCATCAACCCAAAACCGGGACAAAAAGTTATTGATATTATTAAAGAATATGGCGAATATATTCCTTTGACAAAAGGGAAGATTATTTCGGCGGGACAATTGTTGGAACGTTTCCTTTTCGACAGAAAGAAGCAACACGATTTTGTTGAAAAACTTAGTGGTGGTGAATTGAAACGTCTGTATTTGTGTACGGTGCTAATTCAAAACCCCAACTTTTTGATTTTGGATGAACCTACCAACGATTTGGATATCGTGACGCTAAATGTTTTGGAAAGTTTCCTTTTGGATTATCCGGGATGTTTGCTCGTGGTTTCCCACGATAGGTATTTTATGGACAAAATTGTGGATCACTTATTTGTGTTCCGGGGCGATGGTGTTATCGAAGATTTCCCTGGAAACTACTCCGATTTCAGAGCTTATGAAGACAGTGCAGATGTCGTTCAAAAAGAGGAAAACAAAGCCGAAAAGAAAGACTGGAAACAGAACAACAACACTTCCAATTTGAGTTTTAATGAGCAAAAAGAATTTCAAAAAATTGAACGTGAGATTAAAGATTTGGAGCATCAAAAAAGGGAAATTGAAAAGTTATTTTCGGAAGGAAAAGTAGCGGATGTTGACATTACAACTAAGGCAAAAGAATTGCAAAATATTATCAATAAAATTGAAGGCAAGGAAGAGCGTTGGTTTGAACTTTCTGCTAAAATTGAAGGCTAATTGATTTTAGATTTAAAATGTTACACAGCATAAAATCATACATACAATTCCTGTGGAAATCCAAAAACGAACATGGAGTGCATTCCCCTTTTGTGTTTGATTTGGTTACCAAATGTTTTTATGATAAAAAATCGAAACCTGAATATGCTGTTCTAAAAAGCTACCGAAAATCTCTTTTAGAAAACAAAATTACCATTGAAGTTACTGATTTTGGTGCGGGTTCCAGAGTTTTCAAAAGCAATACAAGAGCCATAAATCAAATTGCTAAAACAGCCGGAATAACTGAGAAACGTGCCGAATTACTTTTCAGGATTACGAATTATTTTCAACCGGAAAACGTTCTTGAAATAGGAACATCTTTAGGATTAGCTACATCTGTTTTATCATTAGGGAATCCAAAAGCTAAAATCACAACTTTAGAAGGTTGCGCTAATACCATGTCAATTGCAAAAAATCAATTGCTATTGCAAAACCTCAAAAACATTGAGTTTGTAGCAACTGAATTTTCAACTTATCTGAAAACCCAACAACCGACAACCAATAACCAACAACTGATCTACTTCGACGGCAACCATTCCAAACAAGCCACATTAGCCTATTTCGAATTATTATTACCAACTGTTTCCAACGAAACCGTTTGGATTTTTGATGACATTCATTGGTCGGAAGATATGGAAGAAGCATGGGAAACCATAAAAAATCACGAAAAAGTTACCGTTACGATAGACACTTTTCAATGGGGAATTGTGTTTTTTAGAATCGAACAGGAAAGGGAACATTTTGTAATTCGTGTGTGATATTACTCCTTAACGAATTTTTGATAAAACGTTTTTTCACCAGCTGTAACAGCAATAACATAAACTCCAGATGCTAAATTTTGAACCTCTATTTCTCTGGAATTATTCCTTTGGTTTAGAATTATTTTCCCTACTAAATCAGTTATTGTCACATTATTAATTTCAATCTGATTGGAAATAATATTTAAAATAGAATTAACAGGATTTGGATATAAATAAAACAACTTTTCATTTACATATTCCTCATTATTTAGCATTGGACAGGAAATATTTATAGGTACTAATGATAATGTATTGGTGCCATTTCCAAGTTGTCCATTAGAATTGTCTCCCCAAGTTGACAATGAATCATCTGTTTTTAAAGCAACCGAATGATATTCTCCTGTTGATGCAAATCTCCAATTGGTTGCTGTGCCAATTTGCGTTAAAACATGTCTTTCTGTTGTAGTCCCATCACCCAACAAACCATAAATATTCGAACCACAAGCCCATAAAGTCCCATTTGACTTTACAGCAATGGAGCTATATTTTCCTATGCCTATGCTTTGCCAATTAATGTCGCTTCCTATTTGAGTTAGAACATTTCTATTATTTATAGTTCCATCTCCTAATCGTCCATCTGAATTTATACCAGTCGAAAAAATTGTACCATTCGTTTTTAGTGCTATGGTATGATATTCTCCCGCTAATGCCTCTTGCCAATTAGTAGCAGTTCCAATCTGAATAGGCACAAGAGAATTAGTGTTATTGCCGTTACCAAATTCTCCGTAAGCATTGAGTCCCCATGCCCATAATGTTCCGTTTGTTTTTATAGCTACTGTATGCGCTGGTCCCGCAGAAACTTTTAGCCAATCAGTAGCTGTTCCAATTTGAGTGGGTGTAAATCTATTGATAAGTGTTCCATCTCCCAATTGTCCGAAATCACTATTTCTACCCCAAGCCCACAATGTTCCATTATTTTTAATAGCCAAACAAGCATAATAAGTTACCGAGACTAACTTCCAATCGGTAGCATTTCCAATTTGAGTTGGAGTAAGTCTATCCATAGTAGTTCCGTCTCCTAATTCTCCACCACTATTATATCCCCATGCCCATAAAGTACCATTATTTTTTACCGCCATTGTGTAATTTCCACCAGCAGAAACCATTTTCCAATCAGTAGCGGTGCCAACTTGAACTAAGCTGTTTCTATCTACTGTTGTTCCATCGCCCAATTGTCCATAAAAATTTTCTCCACAAGCCCATAAAGTACCGTCGTTTTTTAAGGCAAGTGTATAAGATATAGCCGCTGAAACCGATTTCCAACATTGCGCATAACTTGTATAAAAGAAGTTGAAAAAGAATAGGACTAAGAATGCTTTTTTCATGTGGTAGTTCATTTTTATAAAAATACTAAAAAACATTTAAAAATTACATCAAATGTAGGAATAAACTAGATAACGAAGATTTTGTGATTGGAGTATAAAAAATTGTAACAAAAAAAGAAATTGGAATACTTATATTTACATTTTAAAATCATTAATCTTCATTCTTACATTCAAAAATGGCAAATCCATTAATCAGTATAAGCAACCTTAAACGCGATTTCCAACTAGGAAGCGAAACCATCTACGTTTTAAAAGGTATCGATTTACAAATCAACAAAGGTGAATATGTAGCACTGATGGGACCTTCAGGTTCCGGAAAGTCAACATTGATGAACCTTTTGGGTTGTTTGGATACACCAACATCAGGAAATTACATCCTTAACGGAAACGATGTCAGCCAAATGCACGATGACGATTTAGCCGAAATTCGAAATAAAGAAATTGGTTTCGTTTTTCAAACCTTTAACCTTATGCCAAGAACAACGGCACTTGACAATGTAGCTTTACCTATGATTTATGCTGGTTTTCCCAAATCGGAAAGAATTGTTAGAGCTACTGAGGTACTTACTCAAGTTGGTCTAGACGATAGAATGGACCACCAACCCAACCAACTTTCGGGAGGGCAACGCCAACGTGTAGCTATTGCAAGAGCTTTAGTCAACAAACCTTCCATCATACTTGCCGATGAACCTACAGGAAATTTAGACAGTAAAACATCGGAAGAAATCATGAAACTTTTTGGTGATATTCACGCTAATGGAAATACGGTAATTCTTGTTACGCATGAGGAAGACATTGCCAAATATGCCCATCGTATTATTCGTTTGAAAGACGGCATGATAGAAAGTGATAAATCGAATAGGTAGATAATTCTATTTTTGCATTGGTAATTTAGTATTCAAATATTCAAAAAGTACTATTATGGATGTTATAAGTAAAAAACCATAAAATATATCTTCAATAGGTATGGTTCCCATTCGAATTCCTGAATTTTCAGCATTGTTGTATAAAACTACCGGTTCTTCAATAAAACTACCCGTTAGAATTCCGTTTACGATAAAGAAGAATACTAAAGTTACCACAAAGGATAAATACACTTTAGCCAAATTATTTTTTATCAATAAACAAAATAATAAAAAAACGGATGTTGATATAAAGGTTACCGAAGTATATAATCTGTTCCAATAAATAATTCCCAAAAAGGCTAAAGAAATAATTAAAAATAAGGTTAGGTACTTTTGTTTTTTCTCAAACGGGTTCGATTTTATTAAATAATTTAGAGCAAAATACACAAACACGCTAGAATAAGGAATACAAAAGAAAAAAAGCACTTCTTCTATAGGAATGTTTACCAGTTTTAATCCTAAAATATATTGTTCATTAAAATGCCAAACGCCTAGCTTGGTGAAATATATATCCCAAAGTATAAACAATCCTGCCACAAAAAAATTGGCTTTTAAGTAGTTTCCCCAATGTTTATAAAAAGGATGTTTGGGATAAAAACTAGCGATAAAAGGAATTAAAATACTAGCTATATTTATACTCAGATAAAGGTATTTGTCCATTAAAAAAAGTATTTCTTAGGCACATACAACATCCCGAAACACTCTCCTTCTTCTTTGCCTAAATGTTTATGATGCACTTTATGAGCTCTTCTCAAGCCTTTAAAATAATAGCTATTCGTTCTAGAAAACCACTTTATTCGTTGGTGAATGATTATTTCGTGAATAAAAAAATAAGCAATTCCATACAATAAAATTCCTAAACCAATGAAAAATTTGGAATTCACCACTGGGTTAATCCCAAAATAAAAAAGCAAAATACTTGGTGCAGCAAAAATCATAAAAAACAAATCATTCCTTTCAAAAATCCCTTTGTATTTGGGCTGATGATGATCCTCATGAAGATACCATAAAAAGCCATGCATGACATATTTATGAGTAAGCCATGTAATGATTTCCATAATTAAAAAAGTGGCAAGTGTAACTAAAACATACGTAATCATAGCATATAATTTAAATGATATTTCACATAGGATTTGCTTATAATAAAAAGTTTACTAAAATCTCCAACTCTTATGCGCCTAATAAGAATCTCTTCTGGTTCAATATTTTTAATTTTTTCTAATAAACTTTTGTAATATTTATAAGCCGTGTAAACCCCAAATTTAGCTTCTTTTGGTAAATTCCTGATACCTTCTAATGCCATTTCAAAATCTGATTCTATCTCTTGAACAATTTTAATTTTATCCATTTCAGACAAAGTTAATAGATTTACGTCGGGGAAATAAGCTCTTCCTAAAACTTCATAATCGTATTTAATATCTCTCAAGAAATTTATTTTTTGAAAAGCCGACCCTAGTTTCATGGCGCTTCCTTTTAATTCTTCATAACGGTTTCTGTCTCCATTAACAAAAACCATCAAGCACATCAACCCAACAACATCAGCTGAACCAAAGATATAATTTTCATATTCAGCTCTAGTAAAATATTCTTTTTTATTTAAATCCATTCGCATGCTCATCATAAAAGGAATTACCAAATCCAACATATCATATCGATGAATCACGACTTGAAAAGCATTTAGAACCGGGTTCAAACTAATTTTCCTGTCGTATGCTTTATGAAATTCTATTTCAAATTCCGATAATAAAAGCTCTTGATTGTAATCTTGAAAAGTATCCACAATTTCATCGGCACATCGAACAAATCCATAGATTGCATATATATCATCCTGAATTTTTGGCGACAACATTTTTATAGCCAAAGAAAAGGAAGTGCTGTAATTCTTTGTAATTTGTTTACTAAAATCTAAAGAAGATTTATCAAATATGTTTTTCATAATATACATTCTTTAATTATTTTTTCACTGGCTATTTTTCCTGAAATTAATGAAGGAGGCACTCCGGGCCCAGGCACTGTTAATTGTCCTGTGAAGTATAATTTTTTTACTTTTTTGCTTTTTATTTTAGGTCTTAAAAAGGCCGTTTGAGTTAAAATATTGGCCAATCCATAGGCATTCCCTTTATAGGAATTGTAATCATTTTTAAAATCGTTAACACAAAAAGATTCTTTAACTACAATATGATTTCTTATTTTTTGGTTGGTTAATTTCTCAAATCTATCCATAATTAAATCAAAATACCGTTCTCTAATCTCCGGAGTATCCTCTAAATCAATAGCCAAAGGAATTAAAAAAGTGGCCGCCTCACTGCCATCTGGAGTGAATGAGTTGTCTGTAATTGAAGGGAAGCTAGCATAAAACAATGGGTTTTCAGGCCATGATTTTGAATCATATATTTCGGCAGCATGTTTCTCAAAAGGAGTATCAAAAAACAACGTATGATGGGTTACATTTTCAATTTTCTTATCAAAACCGACATAAAATAAAAGCGATGAGGGCGCAAAAGTTTTTTTATCCCAATATTTTTCAGTGTACTGTCGAAATGGTTTATCCAATAATGTTTCTGTGAAATGATAATCCGCACCGCTTAATACTACATCAGCATAAATACTTTCGCCATTTACAATTAAGCCAACAGCCGTTTGATTCTCAACTAAAATCTTATCTACATTAGCGTTAAGATAAAACTTAACCCCTAGCTCTTTAGCTAGATTTTCAATGGCTTCCACTACTTTATACATCCCTCCTTTTGGATGCCAAGTTCCTAACCCAAAATCAGCATAATTCATAAAGCTATAAAAGACTGGCGTATTGGATGGTTTTGCGCCAAGAAATAAAACTGGAAATTCTAATATTTTTTGCAATCTATAATCTTTAAAACGTTTTTTAACCGTTTTACTTATCGTTGAAAAAAATCGTGAAACTTTAAATACTGTTTGTGGTGTAATCAATTCGGTTATAGAATCTCCGGGGCGGTATACTAAATCTTTTATAGCAACGTCGTAATTGTTTTTAGCTTCTTTAATAAACTTTTCTAATTTCTTACCACTTCCTACTTCTATAGATTCAAAAGTTTCTAAAATTACTTCCATTGAATCTGCAATTTCTATATAATTGGAAGGACCAAAAAAAACTTTATAAGCTGGCGCCAATTTCTCTAAATCATAATAATCAGAAGGTTTTTTTTTAAAATCACCAAAGAACTTTTCAAAAACATCTGGCATCCAATACCAGGTTGGTCCAATATCAAAGGTAAAACCATTCTTTTTCAATTGCCTTGCCCTACCGCCAACAGTATTGTTTTTTTCATAGACTTCTACTTCATAACCAGCTTGAGCTAAATAACACGAAGCCGCTAAAGAAGCAAAACCAGATCCTATAATTACTATTTTCATATTGTTTTTTGTTTAACAAATATATGAAAATATTAAACAAAAACAAATTAACGCTTAATACTTAAAGAACATCGATGAATTTACTCCAAGAATTAAAGATAGTAACAGACTTGAAATCTTGTAATAAATATTTTGTTTGATTTCCAGAAACAAATAGTTCATTGGAACTATTTTGAAGAAGGTTTTTTTCAAATTTTTCAAGATAATCTACAAGATTATCAATTGTTGGCATTACAGTGAAATTTGAGATATAGTAGATGTTATTATAAAGCTTATTTATCTCTAACAAATCACTAAAAGGGACACTAGAGCCAAGATATATCGTTTTAAAACCTTTACATATTAGCAGGTAATTAGCAAACATTAGTGAAATCTCATGAATCTCATTTTCGGGTAAAAAAAGCACAAACGTTTTATCCATATTTGATAGTATTGTTTGACTTTGTTTTAAACTGATATTTTCGACCAGTTTTTGATATATCAAATTACTAACAAAGTGTTCATGGATGGGCTTAATAGAATTAGTCTGCCAAAGCAATCCTATTTCATTTAGAAACGGCAGGTAGACTTCAATAAAAATTCTATCAAAAGTTTTGGTTTTCGATAATTCAGTATAGGTTTGATTAAACAAAACAGCGTCAAAATTAAGCATGGCAATCTTTAAAACGCTTATAGAAAATCCGGAATTTGTTTTTTCAGAATAAATCTGAATTACTATTTTATTTAAATCCTCATCAGAAAGCTTTGCTACTCTTGAAATTTTATAGCCATAATTTATTAAAAAAGATACATTTAGAAGTTTTTGTAGCTCTTCTAACGAATAGTATCGAATATTTGTCTCTGTTCTACTAGGATTAAAAATAGCATGTCTTTTTTCCCAAATTCTTAAAGTATGCGCTTTAATCCCAGAAAGATTTTCTAAATCTTTAATACTGAACTGAATTTTTACTTTGTTCATTATTATTATAAAATATGTTAAACAAACATACATCCATTTTTGCAATCAAGCAATAAAACAACCCTTTTAATTACGTTTTTCTAAACATAAGTCTGTCAAACCTATATTTTTTTCTACTTTTGAATTTAAAACAATATTTTCCATGAAAGTATATACAAAAACCGGAGATAAAGGAATAACAGCATTATTTGGCGGAACAAGAGTTTCAAAACATCACATTCGTATAGAAAGTTATGGAACGGTTGACGAATTAAATTCACACATTGGATTAATTCGCGACCAAGAAATGAATGTTTCCTATAAAAAAATACTGATTGAAATTCAAGACCGTTTGTTTACGGTTGGTGCCATTTTAGCTACTCCACCCGAAAAAGAACTACTAAAAAATGGCGAACCTCGTCTGCAAAAATTAGGAATTATTGAAACAGACGTTGAATTGCTTGAAAAAGAAATTGACACCATGGAAGATTCACTTCGTCCTATGACCCATTTTGTTTTACCTGGCGGACATACTACTGTGTCATATTGTCATATAGCAAGATGCGTTTGTCGCAGAGCAGAACGCCTAGCAGTCCATTTAAATGACATAGAACCCACGGATGAAATGGTAATAAAATACCTAAACCGACTTTCTGACTACCTTTTTGTCTTGGCACGGAAGTTGTCATTCGACTTAAACGCTAAGGAAATCAAATGGATTCCTAGAAAGTAATCCGTCTCCAGTTTCAGCATTTAGTTGCTATAAACTAACCACTAAAAAAACACGTTCTTAAACATATTTGAAAATAAATCAAAAAAAACTTGACTTTTTCAGTAATAAATTTATTTTTGCATTAAATTAAAAATCGAAGCAGATGTATTGGACATTAGAATTAGCATCTTATTTAAGTGATGCACCTTGGCCAGCAACCAAAGATGAACTTATTGATTACGCAATTAGAGCTGGTGCGCCACTTGAAGTTGTAGAAAATCTTCAATCTATAGAAGATGAAGGTGAAATATATGAATCGATGGAAGAAATTTGGCCTGATTATCCTACTGACGAAGACTATCTTTGGAATGAGGATGAATATTAAAAAATAAATAACTACAACAGAGAAAAGTCCATTTTTGGGCTTTTTTTTTGTTTAAATTTGCACTCCGTTCCGAAACTTCGGAATCGGGACTTTAAAAAAATATAAATAAACCCATTATGAGTTTCATAAATAGTATCCTAAAAGCTTTTGTAGGCGATAAATCTCAAAAAGATGTAAAAGCTACTCAACCTTATATC
The DNA here is from genome assembly GCA_903842575.1 of uncultured Bacteroidota bacterium. GTDB lineage: Bacteria > Bacteroidota > Bacteroidia > Flavobacteriales > Flavobacteriaceae > Flavobacterium. The sequence continues at coordinate 13,616 of CAIMMM010000120.1, forward strand.
ACAAAAACAAAAGCTTTAGAACCAGCAATGGCAGCGCTTTCCCACGATGAGTTGAGATTCAAAACTACTGAGTTCAAAGAAAAAATAAAGCAAGCTAGAAACAAACAGGATGTTGAAATCGCTGCTAAAAAAGCGGAAGCCGAAAATACTTCAGATATTGATCAAAGAGAAGAAATCTACAATGCTATTGATGCATTAGAAAAAGATGCTTACGAAGTTTCAGAAAAAGTGTTAATGGAAATTCTTCCTGAAGCTTTTGCCGTTATCAAAGAAACTGCAAGACGATTCAAAGAAAACACTTCTATTACTGTAACTGCAACAGCTAAAGACAGAGAACTTTCGGCAACAAAATCCTATATTACTTTAGTAGGTGATGAAGCCAATTGGGCAAACCAATGGAATGCAGCTGGAAAAGAAATCACTTGGGACATGGTTCATTATGATGTTCAGTTGATTGGCGGTGTCGTTTTACACGAAGGTAAAATCGCAGAAATGCAAACGGGTGAGGGAAAAACGTTAGTGGCAACTTTACCTTTATACTTAAATGCTTTGACAGGAAATGGGGTTCACCTTGTTACCGTGAATGACTATTTGGCAAAACGTGATAGTACCTGGAAAGCACCTTTATTTGAATTTCATGGAATGACCGTAGATTGTATTGACAATCACCAACCCAACTCGGATGAAAGAAGAAAAGCGTATGAGGCAGATATTACGTACGGTACCAATAACGAATTTGGTTTCGATTATTTGAGAGACAACATGGCGCATTCGCCAGATGATTTAGTACAACGAAAACACAATTATGCGATTGTGGATGAGGTCGATTCGGTTTTAATTGATGATGCTAGAACTCCATTGATTATTTCTGGTCCGGTGCCACAAGGTGATCGTCATGAGTTCAACGAATTGAAACCTAAAATTGAGAATCTTGTTAGTTTACAACGTCAATTATCCAATGGATTCTTAACCGAAGCCAAACGATTAATCAAAGAAGGCAATACCAAAGATGGTGGTTTCCAATTACTAAGAGCTTTTAGAAGTTTACCTAAAAACAAAGCGTTAATCAAGTTTTTAAGTGAAGAAGGAATCAAACAATTGCTTCAAAAAACAGAAAATCAATACATGGCAGATAACAATCGCGATATGCCAAAAGTGGATGAAGCCTTGTATTTTGTAATTGAAGAAAAAAACAATCAAGTGGAATTGTCCGATAACGGAATTAAATTTTTATCACAAGATACCGATGAAAATTTCTTCGTACTCCCAGATATTGGTACCGAAATTGCCAATATAGAAAAACTGAATTTGGAAAAAGATAAAGAAGCCGAATCCAAAGAAAAACTATTCCAAGATTTTGGTATCAAAAGCGAAAGAATACACACGCTTACGCAACTTTTGAAAGCCTACACTTTATTTGAGAAAGATGTAGAATATGTTATCATGGACAATAAAATTCTTATTGTAGATGAGCAAACGGGGCGTATCATGGATGGTCGTCGTTATTCTGACGGATTGCACCAAGCCATTGAGGCCAAAGAACAAGTTACTATTGAAGCGGCAACCCAAACATTTGCTACCATTACGCTTCAAAATTATTTCCGTATGTACAGCAAATTGGCAGGTATGACGGGAACAGCCGTAACGGAAGCAGGCGAACTTTGGCAAATCTATAAATTGGATGTGGTTGAAATTCCAACCAATCGTGCTATGTCTAGAATTGATAAAGAAGATTTAATTTATCGTTCGGTTCGGGAAAAATTCAATGCGGTAATCGAAGATGTAACCCAATTATCTCAATCAGGTAGACCGGTTTTAATTGGAACAACCTCAGTAGAAATTTCCGAATTATTAAGCAGAATGTTAAAAATGCGCGGTGTAGCTCACAATGTTTTGAATGCAAAAATGCACAAGCAGGAAGCACAAATTGTTGAAGAAGCGGGAAAATCGGGTGTAGTAACTATTGCAACGAATATGGCGGGTCGTGGAACGGATATCAAACTTTCTCCCGAAGTAAAAGCAGCGGGTGGTTTGGCAATTGTAGGTACGGAACGTCACGATTCACGTCGTGTTGACCGTCAGTTGCGTGGTCGTGCAGGTCGTCAAGGAGATCCAGGAAGTTCTCAATTTTATGTTTCGCTAGAAGATAATTTAATGCGCTTGTTTGGCTCGGATAGAGTTGCCAAAATAATGGACAGAATGGGATTGAAAGAAGGAGAAGTAATTCAACATTCTATGATGACCAAATCTATCGAAAGAGCTCAGAAAAAAGTAGAAGAAAATAACTTTGGCACACGGAAACGATTATTGGAATATGATGATGTTATGAATGCGCAACGTGAAGTAATTTACAAACGTCGACGCCATGCATTGCACGGAGAACGTTTGAAATTGGATATTGCCAACATGATGTATGACACATGTGAATTAATCGTTGAAGAAAACAAAGGAGTACATGATTTCAAAAATTTTGAATTTGAGTTAATTCGTTATTTCTCTATCACATCTCCAATTTCTGAAAATGATTTTATTAAAAGTACAGAAATGGAAATCACGGGCAAAATTTATAAAGCTGCCTTGGAGTATTATAATGCAAAAACAGAAAGAAGCGCGCGCGAAGCCTTGCCTATTATTACCGATGTTTATAAAAAAGAAGGAAACAAATTTGAGCGTATTGTAGTTCCTTTTTCAGATGGAATAAAATCATTAAATGTGGTTACTGATTTGAAAAAAGCATACGAATCTAATGGACAACAATTGGTTGCTGATTTTGAAAAAAATATAACCTTGGCAATTGTTGACGAAGCATGGAAGAAACATTTACGCAAAATGGACGAGCTGAAACAATCTGTTCAATTGGCCGTCCATGAGCAAAAAGACCCTTTACTTATTTACAAATTGGAAGCTTATAAATTGTTTAGCAGTATGCTAAATGGCGTTAATAAAGAAGTGATTTCTTTCTTATTTAAAGGCGATTTGCCAAACCAAAACAATACCATACAAGAGGCAAAACAAGTACGACAAAAAGAAAAATATACAGAAACTAAAGACGAAATTCAAAGTAGTGAAAGTGCCAACCGTGAAGCGGGACAAACACAACAACGACAAGTTACTGAAACAATCGTACGTGAAACTCCAAAAATAAACCGTAACGATACTGTAACTATCAAACACATGATGAGTGGAAAAACCGAAACAATGAAATTCAAAAAGGCCGAAAGCATGATTGCTTCAGGCGAATGGGTTTTGTTATAGTTTTCAGTCGCAGTTTTCAGTTTAGAATACAGTAATTTATCATCCCGAGCGTAGTTGAGGGACTAAATACAAATAAATATAATCCCTAATTGTAAAAGCAGTTGGGGATTTTTGATTGCATTCCAAAAACAAATTCTAAATTTGCTTGCTAAATTAATCCACAAAAAAATGCCAAATAGTCAAACCTACACAACCTTCTTTGAACGCGTTAAAGCTAGTATTAACGATGGTACATTTGCAAAATTAACCTTGGCTAAAACGATAGGAAACACTCAATTAATGAATATTTATGTGAGAACTATTGTGGTGGATAGCCATCTTTTACTTAATTTGAAATTCAAGTTCCAACAAGAAGAGCTAATTGAAAATCATAGCATTGATGAAGCTTTTTTCATACTAACAACCTACATCAACAATCCTTTTTTATCGGCACTATTGTTTACTACAGAAGCAGATGTTACTATGAAACTCAACAAAAAACGCTTAGCATCTATTACAGAACAAGCCCCAACTTTTAAAAATGCAGATCCAATTTTATTAGAGCATCTGGGTTAAAAATAAATATCAAACTTTATTGCTATAGCTGATGAAATAACCTATAATGAATGGGAGCTTTTCAACTTGGACGATGCCAATCAAAAAGAAATATTTGATGCGATTTTCAACGAAACTGTAAAAAAAGAATTGGGGCTGTAAAAAATATTTTTATCTTTACTAAGATTTAAAACTAAAACTAACCTAAAAACTCATATCATGGCAAAAAGTCAAGACGCAAAGAAAACAGAAAAGAAAGAACCGTTGAAAACGGCAAAAGAAAAGAAGGCTGAAAAGCGGGATAAGAAAAACAGCCCAAAAAGAGATTAAAAAAGTCCTCCGAAACGTCGGGGGACTTTTAGTTTATAAATTATCAGGGAAAATTTTACCCGGATTTAAAATATTATTGGGGTCAAAAACAAATTTTATTCTTTCCATTAATTCTAAATGAACTTTTGAAAAGGCAATATCCATATAGTTTTTTTGGACTAAACCAATACCATGTTCCCCAGACAATGTTCCTTTTAAAGCAACCGTCAATTCAAATATTTCTCGAATTCCTTTGGTAACTTTGGTATTCCAATCCTCATCAGACATAGTCCCTTTTATGATATTTACATGCAAATTCCCATCGCCAGCATGTCCGTAACAAACGGATTTAAAACCATATTTATTCCCAATGTCCTTAATTCCTTTTAGTAGTACAGGCAATTCATATCTTGGCACCACGGTATCCTCCTCTTTATAAATAGAGTTTGATTTTACTGCTTCGGCAACAGAACGACGCATTTTCCAAAGCGCATTTTTTTGATCTTCGGTATCGGCAAAAAGCACCTCATCAATTTCAAATTTTTCTACAACGGCCATTATTTTTTCGGCTTCTTGCATCAAAATTTCAGGATAATTGCCATCGACTTCAATTAATAAATGAGCCTGGATTTCAGGTTTTATAGGAACACTTATATCTGGATAATATTTTAACGTCCAATCAATCGCATCGCGTTCCATGAACTCCAAGGCGCTTGGAACAATTCCTGCTCTAAAAACAGACGAAACAGCTTCACAAGCTTCCGTTGCATTATAAAAAGGGACTAGCATTAAAATGTTATGATTTACTTTGGGTAATAATTTCATCACTATTTTGGTGATGACACCTAATGTTCCTTCACTTCCAACCATCAGTTGGGTAAGGTTATAACCTGTAGAATTCTTTAAGGTATTGGCGCCTGTCCAAATAATTTCACCTGTTGGCAAAACTACTTCAAGATTTATAACATAATCTTTGGTCACACCGTATTTCACTGCCCTTGCACCACCAGCATTTTCAGCAACATTCCCTCCTATCCAGCAACTTCCTTGACTACTAGGATCAGGTGGATAAAACAATCCTTTTTCGGAAACAGCTTCACGCAATACTTGAGTAATTACAGCAGGCTCCACTATAACTTGAAGATTTTGTTCGTCAATCGTTAGAATTTTATTCAAACGTTCCAATGATAATCCAATGCCTTCATAAATACTCAAAGCACCACCACTTAAACCTGTCCGAGCTCCTATTGGTGTGGTTGGAATCATATAGTCATTGGCCAATTTTAATATGGCAGAAATTTCCTTTGCATTGGCAGGTTTCACTACTACATTTGGGGGAAAAACATAATCTTCGGTTTCATCGCGACCATAACGATTTCGTGTTTCTATATCTGTAAATATATGTTCTGCGCCAAGAATATTGGTGAGTTTTTGAAGTATTTCGGGAGTGATTTTCATCGTTTTGAATTGAAAAGTAAAAGTAATTTATTTGAAAGAGATACGCAAAAATTACTTCTTTTTCAAATTCGGTAAAAAATAGCAAACACCCCCAATTATTGGAAGGAAAGAACAAATTTTATACACGAATTGTATGGAAGTATGATCGGCAAGAATTCCCAACAAAGCGGAACCTAAAGCTCCCATTCCAAAAGCAAAACCATAGAAAAGCCCTGAGACCATTCCGAGTTTTTTTGGCAATAACTCTTGTGCATAAACAATAATGGCAGGGAAAGCGGAAGAAATAATAATACCAATAATAATCATTAATACGTCGGTATAAAAAAGATTGGCATACGGTAAAAGTAGTGCAAAGGGAGCCGCCCCAAATACCGAAAACAAAATGACATATTTTCGCCCAAATTTATCGCCAAAAGGCCCGCCCAATATAGTTCCGAGCGCATAAGCGAATAGATAAATAAACATATGATACTGGGCTTGCTGAATGGTAAGATGAAATCTATCCATGACATAAAAAGTGTAATAGGTGGACAAACATGCAGAGTAGAAAAATTTAGAAAAAATTAGAATTAATAAAACTGCAATGGCAAATTTCACTTTGCTTTTCGATAATTCGTGAAAATTGATAAACTCACCACTTTTATCCTTTCTCAATAACAATTGGTCTCTGTACCAAAACGCAATTTTAGAAATAATTCCCAAAGCAATAACAGCTGCAATGACAAAAAACAATATGTATTTTTGAGAATTTGGCACCACAATTAAAGCCACTAACAAAGGCGCAAGTGCTGTACCTAAATTACCACCCACCTGAAAAATAGATTGGGCTAAACCACGTTTTCCTCCTGATGCAAGATTAGAAATCCGCGCCGACTCTGGATGAAATATTGCAGAACCAGTACCTATAAGAACTACTGAGACAATTATCCAATAAAAATTATTAGCAAACGACAAGGATACTATCCCTGAAAGTGAAAATAACATACCATAAATCTGAGAAAAAGGTTTGGGATGTTTATCGGTATAATAACCCACAAAAGGTTGTAATATGGATGCTGAAAATTGAAATGCAAAGGTTATTAATCCAATTTGAGTAAAAGTAAGTCCATAATTCTGTTTCAGAATTGGATAAACCGAAGGAATTATAGCTTGAATTAAATCATTCAGCAAATGCGCAAAACTTATGGCAAAAAGAATTGAGAAAATAGTTTTATGAACTAGTTCTTTATTTTCAATAGATTTATTAGCTGCTATTTCCATTTAAAATGTGTTTAAAATATAATGCCAAAAGAATAATGTTAGAAAAGACAAGGGAATTCCAAATCCAACCATCATACTACATAGTTTGGGTTTTAATCCATAATTTGAGGCCAAAATTACCCCTGTTATCATTGGCGCCATTGCCGATTCCATAATGGAAACATCAACGTCTAATCCTTTTCCTTTCAATATAATTTTATAGAAAATAAAGAAAAATAAAGGCGTTAACATCAATTTGAAAAATAATCCAAGGCGGAGGAATTTCCAATGTTGACTTCTTGTATCCGCTTTCATTTGTAGCCCGACTGAGACCAATGCCACAGGAGTAACTGTGGCGCCAAGTTTTTGGAAAACAGCTTGTAAATGTTCATTAAAATCAAATTTTAACAGACACATCCCCACTGCAAAGACAAAAGATATAAATGGGGGAAACAGTATGATTTTATAAATTATCTCTTTAGATTTTGGTTTCCCTTTTGAAAAAATAGCAGCCGTTATAATTCCAAGTGTTGCCATTACTACAAAAGAACCCGGTTGATCTACGATGAGTGCTGTTTTCAATCCTTCATCACCATATAGCGCTTGTATAATTGGGAAACCAACAAAAGAAGTATTTCCCAATCCAGCTGTAAGAATCAAACAACCTATTAATCGTCGGGACCAACCCATTCTTTTTCCTATGAAATAGAAAAAAAGAAAAGATAGCACAAAACCAATCCAGGCAATTCCTAATGGATATAATAAATTAGTAGAAATTGAAATTTTAGGAATATAGTATAATGTCAAAGCCGGCAAGGCAACATAAATAACAAATTGGTTTAGGGAGATGTGTCCATTTTTGGGAAAAGCAGCTACTCTTTGCAATCCCAATCCAACCAGCAAACAAAGAAAAATCAATAGGATACTATCCATTAAATTGATAGGTTTATTGTGCAAAGAAACGGCAAAAAAAATGAAAAATAGGAATTTCTATTGTGAAAGGTTTTATAAAAAATACTAGATTCCAATTTAATACAAGCAATAATTTACTAAATTTACCCAAACGATTTTCCTTTGAAAGAAAAGCACCATAGACCTAGCGCATTGCATGAAAAAGAGGGAATTCAACAACCTGAGATTTTCAACAAATCCTCTGTAGCGCAAATACAGGAATTTCGAAAAAATTTACCTACTTCAATTGAATTAGTTGACGGAATTTTGTCTAGAAATATTACTGCTTTGAGTCGCGCGATTACTTTGGTGGAAAGCACTAACGTCTCCCATTTGGAGAAAGCTAACGAGGTAATTAATGCTTGTTTACCTCATGCCAATAAATCGGTTCGTATAGGAATTACAGGTGTTCCAGGTGTTGGAAAAAGCACTTTTATTGAGGCTTTTGGAAGGTATTTAACTGGCATTGGGAAAAAAGTTGCCGTGCTTACTGTAGATCCAAGTAGTACTATTTCTCATGGAAGTATTTTGGGAGATAAAACCCGAATGGAAGAATTGGTAAAAGACAAAAACGCTTATATTCGACCTTCAGCTTCGGGAGAAACGCTTGGTGGTGTGGCTCGAAAAACAAGGGAAGCGATTATTCTTTGTGAAGCGGCAGGATTTGACACGATCATCATTGAAACGGTTGGTGTGGGTCAAAGTGAAACTGCAGTTCACAGTATGGTGGATTTCTTTTTGCTTCTAAAAATTTCAGGTGCTGGCGATGAATTACAAGGCATCAAGCGAGGCATTATGGAAATGGCAGATGCCATTGTTATCAATAAAGCGGATGGTGATAATATCAATAAAGCTAAATTGGCAAAGACCGAATTTAATCGTGCGTTGCATTTATTTCCTGCAAAAAGTTCTGGTTGGACACCAACAGTTGACACATGCAGCGCTATAGAAAATGTTGGGATTGATGCTGTGTGGCAAACGATTTTAGATTATTTAGCCTTAACAACTTCCAACAACTATTTCCAAGAAAAACGCAAAGAACAAAACCAATATTGGATGATGGAAACCATCAATGAGCAATTAAAATCCAATTTCTATAATCATCCAGAAATAATAAAACTATTGGAAGTCAATAAAAAAGCAGTGCAAAACGATGAAATTTCACCTTTTGCAGCTGCTCAGATTTTATTGGAAAAGTATTTTAAATAATTATTCCTTCTCGTAACGCTCCATTTCCCTATCATAGAAATCGTTGGCAAGTACAATTAAACCCTCCATTTCGGCATTTAATTCGCTTTCGTCAAGATCTTCGGCTTCTTCCATGAATTCCACCTCATCATCTTTTAGATTGATTATAAATCGGGGATAGTCTAGGTGAATGATAAAAATATCTTCGGGAAAATCGGTATTGTCTCCTAGTAAAAATTTTGGTAATTCCATTTATTTTTGAGTTGTTGATTATCAGTTGTCGGTTATCGGTTGAGAGTAACTGACAACCGACAACGGACAGCTTTTTTATTTATCTGATAAAATCACTGGTGCACTTCCTTTACCCATAAAAATAATTTTGGTATTGGGAGAAGTAGCAATTTCTTTCTGTGCTTTTATTTGTTCGTATTGTAATTGTTTGTCGGTTAAACCCATTGAGATAATCCTTTGATAGTCGGCAATACCTTGTGCCTCTACTCTTTTTCTTTCGGCTTCTTGTTTCTCTTTTTGGAGTACGAAAGTCATTTTTTGAGCATCTTGTTCGGCATTAATTTTACTTTCTATAGATGCTTTCACAGAAGCAGGAAGATTAATGTTACGAATCAATAATTGCTCTAAAACCAAACCTCTAGTTTTAAAATCAGCTTCGATGTTTTTGAAAATTCGTTGTTGAAATTCTTCTCTTTTAGTAGAATACAAAGCTACTGCATCATAATAAACAGCATTGTCACGAATACGCGTTCTAGTTACTGGTCGGACAATTTTATCATTATAATTCTCGCCAATTCCTTTTAGAATTTTAGGGGCATCATTGGGTAAAACTCTGTATAAAACTGTTAAATCAATTACAACTTCTAGTCCATCATTGGATAAAACACGTATAGCATCATCGCCTTCTTGTGCGCCTTCATTATGAATGGCCGACATGGTATAATTCTGTGTTTGCACATCAAAAACGGTGACATCTAATAATGGATTGATAATATGCAAACCACTTTCTAAAACATCGGGTTCAACATTTCCATACAATGATTTCACCCCTACTTTACCTGCATCAATTTGTTTAAACATTGACGATGACAAAGCCAATAGAATCAAAATAAAACCAAAAATTCTAAAAATTCCTGAAAACTTTGAGAGCGGATTTTCATTAGTCTTTAAAGAAAATCCCGCGATAATTAAAATAACTCCAATAATAATTAGTAGTATCATTTTTTATATTTTTTTTATTGTTCGATAATTATACGCAGCAATGTAATAATAGTTACAGTAGTATATACTTATTCCTGTTTATTTTCCCGTAATAACTTTTTTGTTAAATTATGAAATCGAATATATAAAAATAAAGCTGCTGAAGACAATCCTGCCAAAAGTCCAATCCATATTCCAGTGGATTCTAACGAAGTGCATTTTCCAAGGTAATAGGATATTGGAAACCCGATTACCCAATAGGCAACAAAGGTTATGTACATTGGGATTTTCACATCTTGTAAACCACGCAAAGCACCAAGCACAACCACTTGAATACCGTCCGAAATTTGAAAAACAGCTGCTACAAGCAATAATTTTGAAGTTATGTCAATTATTTCTGCGTTATCTATTGTCTCACTTGCAACGGCCATGTTTAAAAATAAATGAGGTAAATAATTGTGAAAAACTATAAATAGGAACGCAAAAAAAGATTCTAGTATAATAGCTAATAAAAATATTGACCTTGCTGTAATGATCAAGTTCTTATAATCATGCAGCCCTTTTTGATTACTCACTCTAATCATTGCTGTTACATTGAGTCCTAATGCAAACATAAAAGTAGTAGTTGCCATGGTTAAGGCAATTTGATTTCCTGCTTGACTGTTTTTACTTATGGAACCTGAAAGCCAAATTGCCGCGGTAAATAGCGTGACTTCAAACAACATTTGCATGGCAGAAGGGAAACCAAGATTGATGATTTTCTTTAAAATAGATTTTCTAATTTCTTTAAAACTAAAATTCTTAAAATACCGTTTGAATTTCTCATTCTTACGCAATAGGAAATGCATAAAAACCACCATCATAATTCTGGATATCACAGTGCCTAGTGCCGCTCCCAATATTCCTAATTTTGGAAAAAACCAAATCCCATATATCAAAACATAATTAAAAAATATGTGGACTACATTGGCTAAATAAATAGCGTACATCGAATATTTAGTTTCAGATAATCCGTCAGCAAATTGTTTGTATCCTTGAAATATAATTACGGGTATTAAAGAAAATCCTACCCAGTCAATATAAGGAGAAGCCAAATCAACCACTGCGGCAGGCTGATTCATTAAAAGCATTATGGGCTTTGCTAAAACAATCATTATGAAAATAGCAATGCCTATAATGATGCTTAACAACAAACCGTGATGAAAAGTAGTTCGGATTTTTTTATCGTCTTTTTCTGCATCAGCTTCAGCAATTAAAGGAGTAATGGCAGTTGAAAAACCAATCCCTATCGCCATCCCAATAAATATAAAACTATTACCCAATGAAACAGCTGCCAACTCGGTTGAACCTAAATTCCCAACCATAAAATTATCAACAATACCAATCAAAGTATGACCAAGCATACCTAGAATTATAGGATAGGCAAGTTTTAAATTATAAGGAAACTCTTTTGTATATTGAGATAGATTCACATTGCAGTTTTAATTCCGAAGTTCGAGAGGCAAAGATATGAGAATTCAATGGCAATGACAAAAATCAATTTCAAATAGAATATCTAGTTATTCACTATCCTTCTAATTGTTCTTTACAAAGATCAAAAATCCCTTTTACATAAAAATCATCGGGTTTTATGCTTTTTATAACATTCTATTTATATTTGTAACCTTATGGGAAGTTTTCAAATTTCACCTTTTTTAAAAATTAAAGGAATTGGTTCCGCATCTGGACTGGTATATCATGAAAATCAACTATTTATTATTTCTGATAATAGTACTTATTTGTATCAATATACTATATCGGAAGGAAAACTAAACAAAATTCCTTTGGTTAAAAACCCACAAGAAAATATTCTAAAAAAAGACAAACCCGATTTTGAATCCATTACTTTAAAAGGAAATAAATTACACCTGTTTGGTTCTGCTTCAACCAATAAAAGAACTAAAACCCTATCGTATCATTTGCATTCAGGAAAAATAAACGTAAAAGATTTAACTGATTTATATGATAAAATCAAAGAGAAACTATCCATTGCCGATGATGAATTAAATATTGAAGGTGTTGTAAATTATAAAGAAAAATTATTTTTATTTCAAAGAGGAAATGGTGCAACGGCAAAAAATGGAATTATAAAAATAGACGATAAATTGAATATTGAATTCGTTCCCTTTGCATTGCCAAAACTCAAAACCGTAGAAAGTTCCTTTACCGATGCTATACTGGTTGACAACAAAATATATTTCCTAGCTACTGCCGAAAACTCGACTTCAACCTATGATGATGGGGACGTTTTGGGAAGTAGTATTGGTAGCATTGACATGCAAACAATGGCTATTGAATTCACTTTAAAAATTTCGGATTCACAAAAGTTTGAAGGACTGACTTTATATAATAAAACACCAGGCCAAATTGAATTCCTACTTTGTGAAGACAAGGACAGTGAGGTTTTAGAATCGATTATTTATTCTTTGAAATTGGGTTTAAAAAATAACTAGACAAACCCGTTGGGTGTAATTATTTTTTATGGCTAATTTATACTAATTGTCATATTGAGCTTGTCGAAATGTATTTTTTTTAAGGTCTTCGACACTTCCTTCGTCAGTACAGGCGGAGCTCAGACTGACATTTTTGTTCTAATTGACTATAAATTTCCATCAAAAAATTCATTAGTAAAAGATTATGATTAATTGTACCCAACGGGTTAGATATAATTACTTCTCAATCTCCCGCAAACTTTCCATCTTTTTGTGTGCCAAGAAACCTTTGATATCTTCAAAATGTTCTTTCACTCTTTTGTTGCCAAATTCAAAAACTTTAGTTGCCAATCCATCAAGGAAATCTCTATCATGGGAAACTAAAATCAACGTGCCATCAAAATCGCGCAAAGCATCTTTAATAATGTCTTTGGTTCGCATGTCCAAATGATTCGAGGGTTCATCTAGAATTAACAAATTAACCGGTTCTAATAATAATTTTATCATGGCCAACCGTGTTTTTTCACCACCCGAAAGTACTTTTACTTTTTTGGTAATGTCATCACCATGAAACATAAAAGCGCCCAAAATATCTTTTATTTTTGTACGCACATCACCAACAGCAATATCATCTATGGTTGAGAATATCGTTCCGTTTTCATCCAATAAGGATGCTTGGTTTTGAGCAAAATAGCCAATCATAGCATTGTGACCAATGTCAACACTGCCGCTATTGATATCAATTTCTTTCATGATGGCTTTGATCATGGTTGATTTTCCTTCTCCATTTTTACCCACAAAAGCCACTTTATCGCCACGTTCAATAACAATATTGGCATCTTTAAAAATCAAATGATTACCATAGGATTTTTCCAAATCTTTCACCACTACAGGATATTGCCCCGAGCGAATGGAAGGCGGAAATTTAAGTTTCAAAGCCGAAGTATCGACCTCATCAACCTGAACAATAACCAGTTTTTCTAACATTTTTACACGGGATTGAACCGCATCCGTTTTAGAAAACGTTCCTTTAAAACGATCGATAAAAGTTCTATTGTCGGCAATCATTCTCTGTTGCTCGTCGTAGGCTTTTTGCTGATGCACACGTCGGTCTTTTCTAAGTTCTAGGTAATGAGAATATTTAGCTTTGTAGTCGTAAATTCTTCCCATGGTCACTTCAATCGTTCTATTGGTAATGTTATCCACAAATGCTCTATCATGGGAAATTACCACAACGGCTTTGGCAGAATTAATCAAGAAATCTTCCAGCCATTGGATGCTTTCAATATCCATGTGATTGGTGGGTTCATCCAGCAAAATCAAATCGGGTTTTTGCAACAAGATTTTAGCTAGTTCAATTCGCATTCTCCAACCTCCAGAAAACTCCGAAGTTTGGAGACTGAAATCTTCTCTTTCAAAACCCAGTCCTATTAGAATTTTCTCTATTTCCGCTTCATAATTGATTTCTTCAATGGCATAGAATTTCTCACTCAAATCGGAAACGCGTTCGATGAGTTGCATATAGGCATCGCTTTCATAGTCGGTGCGAATGGTTAGTTGTTCATTAACAGCATCGATTTCGGCTTTCATTTTAAAGATTTCACCAAATGCTTTAGACGTTTCTTCCATTACTGTGGCGCCATCTGTAGTCAATAAATGTTGCGGCAAATAGGCAATAATAGCTTCTTTGGGTGCCGATATATTTCCAGTTGAAGCTTTGTACTCGCCTGCAATTATTTTTAACAACGTCGATTTGCCTGCGCCATTTTTACCCATCAAGGCAATTTTATCATTTTCATTGATAGCAAAAGAAACGTCGCTAAAAAGTGTGGTTCCGCCAAAGTGAACGGAGATATCGTTAACTGTAATCATGTTGGGTTATTTGATAATTAGGTTATTGGACAACCCAATTTTGAAGGGGCAAAGATAGGTTGAATTTTAAGTTTATAAAAATAAAAAAACACCCCTAATTTCTTATGAGTGTTACTAGTATTAAATTTATTTTTTTCTAAATACTCAACCGAAACTCCTCAATTACAGGACTGGCTTTTCCAAAGTCTACTTCTTGGATAAATAATTCTACTGCTTTTTCGGTTTGAATGCTAGGCAATACATTGGCCTGGTTGTTATTCCGAATGACAGTATTAATACCAATAGCTTCAATTTTATTTTGAAGTGTTTGTGCTAAAATTTCACTGCCCGAAAATATTTTCATTAATCCCATATACTTTATTGTTTAATAATCTTTATAATTTGTGTGGTCTCTTCGGTATTGATTTTCATAAAATAAATGCCTTTTGACAGCGTTGCCAATGAAATTTCATTTGCGCTATTACTTAAGGTATTGGCCGTTATAATTTTTCCAGAAATATCACTAAGCTGATAATTTAAAGTGGTAAAAGCAGTATTGCAATTTACAAAAACACTATTTGATGAAGGATTTGGTGTAATGGAAAAACGAATTTGCGACTGTGCTACATTTGAAAGAGTGGTAACCACAACCGTTTTGGTTACTTCATCCCAACTTTTAATATTGTTTTCAACATATAGTTTTACTTGATACGTATTGTTTGCAGCATACAAATGGGTTGGATTTTGACTATTACTAAAAGTGCCGTCACCAAAATCCCACCACCAAGCCAAACTTCCTGTGCTTGTATCTGAATAAGAAACCGAAAGATTGTTGGGAGTCCATGAATAATCCGCTATAGGTTTGTGTTGTCTCCATAAAAATTGAACAATTTTATTGAAAACAATAGGCCAATAGGAATTCCCTCCTGTTCCGTTGCTCCACGTCCCGCTTGTGGTTCCATAAAGTTCATGCCCCTGGCCTGGTACGAAATAGGTTTCTTTATTGGTAAACCCTAAAGCATCTAATTTGATATTAATTGGATTGCTTCCATCAGCTGAAGGCATTGAAGAAAAACCAAAAGGAGGTCCGGTATTAAAAGGCACAACCGTGTCGGCTTCTCCATGAATTAATAGTATGGGGGTATTATTATTTGCCGTTATTAAACTAGTACTTTGAACAGCTCCCCACATAGAAACAACAGCATCGGGCATCCCATTATAGGTAAGATTATTGCCTATGTCCAAAGGCCCTAAATCTGGAGCAGTAGTTGCATTATAAGACGTAACTCCTGTAAAAGGTGGGATCTCTGCTGGGGTGTCTAAATAAATAGAATGTAGTGCTATGAAACTTCCTGCACTACTGCCAATAAAGTAAATTTTATTGGGATCAACGCCATATAAAGCAGCATTGGCACGCATAAAACGCACAGCCGTTCTGCCATCTTGCAAACCTCGATATACTGCCCTAGTTCCCCGCATTGGAACATTATCGAATGCTGAGAATCCTAAACGATAATCAATAGTTGCCGTTACATATCCTTTACGAGCTAAAGAATCACATAATGCCATCATGTCATTTACATTTCTATTTCCACTAAAAAAACCGCCGGAATGTGCAAAAATAATAGCAGGTCGCAAAGCAAATGTGTCTCCCGTTGGCTTGAAAATATCCATAATCAAATTTTGAGAACTTGTACTTGATTCATTGGTGTATAAAGGTCCGTTTAAAGCAGGCGCAACACCATAAACCACATTGGGTAGAGTTGTAGAAGCTGAAAACAAGGTGTTTGTGTACCGATAATCCTGAGACCAAGATAAAAATTGAAAAGATAAAATTGCTACTAGAAGTAATTTTTGTTTCATATTTTCTAATATAGAATTATGTAAATATATAACATAACGTTATATAATAGTTTAACTAAGTTGTACTCTCTTGAATCTCAAAGAAAGTAGGTTCAATCATGATTTTATCTGCCAGTGTTTCTACTCTTTCGGTGAGTGTTGTACAAAAGAAAATACGTTGTGTTTTTTCAATACTGTTGGACAAACGCAAAACTACAGCATCCATTCGGTTTCTAAAGAGAATATCGGCATCATCTACCACAAACATTTTTATGGTATTGATGTTAAAACCGGCCGAAGAAAACATGGCGTTTATCTTGTTGGGCGTTCCAATAAGCACGTCCAATCCCATTGAAATGATGTTCTTATCATAATCAATATCGCCTTTTTCATGTACGCCAAGAATGCTTAAATCGTGATAGGTTCCATATTTTAAAAACATTTCCTCCATTTCTAAAACGCGCTCTTTGTTTTCCACAAGGATTAAAACGCGGGTACTTTCTCCAAAGGATTTCTCCATTCGTTGAATCACGTTAATAATTAGGGTAGTTGATTTTCCGGATCCTTTTGCCGATTGTATAACAGCATCTTTACCACTTTTGATGGTAGAAAATGTTTCGATTTGCATCACGTTGGCATCGGTTAAACCGTTTTCAACTAATGCTTTTTGAAGGTCTTCGTTAATTTTTTTTAATTTCATTTTTTAAGTGATTAGGCAATAGGCAAAAGCCATTAGTTTGCTATTCTTTATTTTCAATCTTATCTTACTATTGCCTTATTTACTTGCAAAAAGTTTTACATCACTTTCTGATATTTCGTTACCGCCAAGGATTATCAAGCGTTCTACAACATTTCGAAGTTCCCGAATGTTTCCTGTCCAATCATATTCCTGCAATAATTTAATAGCCTCTTTGGAGAATTCTTTTTGAGAATTCCCTTGTTCTTCGGCTATTTTTTCCGAAAAATGTTCTATCAATATTGGAATATCATCACGACGATCATTTAGTGATGGCACGTTAATTATAATTACGGCCAATCGATGGTATAAATCTTCTCGGAAACGCCCTTCAGCTATTTCTTTTTTCAAATTTTTATTGGTGGCTGCTATGACACGTACATTGACTTTTATATCTTTATCTGCACCCACTCTTTGAATTAGATTTTCTTGCAAAGCTCGTAATACTTTGGCTTGTGCTGCCAAACTCATGTCGCCAATTTCATCTAAGAAAATAGTACCTCCATCGGCGGCTTCAAATTTCCCAGCTCTGTCTTTTACT
>CAIMMM010000121.1 GCA_903842575.1 uncultured Bacteroidota bacterium
AACTGTTTAAAAAAAGGGTTAACTTTTTAAAGGGAGTTCAAATGTTACATTCAATTAAACCAATTAAACCAATTAAACGATTAAACGATTAACCAATTAAACAATTAAACAATTAAACAATTAACCAATTAACCAGTTAAACAAATAAAAATAAACGATTAAAAAAAACACAATGAGCACAACTCAAAAAACAGCATTAATAACCGGAATTACGGGACAAGACGGCGCCTATTTAGCAGAATTGCTGCTAGAAAAAGGATATATGGTTCATGGAATTAAAAGAAGATCTTCCATGTTTAATACGGCTCGGATTGATCATTTGTATCAGGATCCACACGCTAAGGGAATTCGTTTAAAATTGCATTATGGTGATATGACGGACTCAATGAACTTAACTCGGATTATTCAGGAAGTGCAACCAGACGAGATCTATAACTTGGCGGCAATGTCGCATGTAAAAGTGAGTTTTGATACGCCAGAATATACCGCCAATGCCGACGGAATCGGAACACTTCGTTTGCTTGAAGCCGTACGCCTTTTGGGTTTGCAACACAAAACCAAGATTTATCAGGCTTCCACTTCCGAATTGTATGGCTTGGTGCAGCAAGTTCCCCAATCGGAAACAACCCCTTTTTATCCTCGTTCTCCTTATGCGGTGGCTAAAATATATGCCTATTGGATTACGGTAAATTATAGGGAAGCTTATGGTATGTTTGCTTGTAATGGAATCCTTTTTAACCATGAATCACCTTTGCGAGGAGAGACTTTTGTAACTCGAAAAATTACGCGTGCTGTCGGCAAAATTGCTTTGGGACTTCAAAGTGATTTGTATATGGGTAATTTAGATGCGCAACGCGATTGGGGTCATGCCAAGGATTATGTAGAAGCCATGTGGCGTATTTTGCAACAAGAGGTAGCCGAAGATTATGTAATTGCTACAGGAGTTACTACCCGAGTACGTGACTTTATAAAAATGGCTTTCGCCGAAGTTGGTTTTCATGTTCGATTTGATGGCGAAGGGGTGGATGAAGTGGGTGTTTTAGAATCCATAGATGAAGCAAGATACCAAACCGCTTTAGGAAAAGAGTTTTCTACCAAAGGATTTGCTATCCCAGCGTTAGGTTCCGTTTTAGTAAAAGTAGATCCGGCTTACTTTAGACCCACCGAAGTAGATTTGTTAATTGGCGATCCAACCAAATCCAAAACCAAATTGGGTTGGCAACCCAAATATGATTTAAAAATGTTGGTAGAAGAAATGGTTGCTTCCGATTTGGCTCTTTTTCAAAGAGACATTCATTTGGTAAAAGGAGGACATAAAATTTTACGTCAGGCGGAATAATGGAATTGCTTTCATGGAAAAAATAAAAGATAGAAGGATTGTAGTTGTCAATCAAGCATCCAATTATCTTACTGTTGGTTTTTGCAATGCTTTTGCAGCAAAGTTTGCTGCCGTTAGTTTAGTTACTGGCAGCGTTCATATTCAGGGCGAGGAATTAAATCCTACTGTTGATGTAACTTATATCAATAAATGGGTAGAGCGTCCAGCAAGCAAGAAGTTTCTTTCCTACATTAAAGCCTGTTTTAAAATTTATTGGTTGCTCATCACAAAATATAGAGGATACGAGGTTTTCTTTGTTTCTATTCCGCCGATGGGTTATTTACTCAATCTGATTTTGCCGCACCGTTTCAGCATGGTCATTTGGGATGTTTTCCCAGATGCGTTTAAGGTAGTTGGGATGAAAAACACCCATATATTGTATAGAACTTGGGCTTATTTAAACAAAAAATCTTTTAAAAAAGCCTACCGTCTTTTTACGATTAGTGATAAAATGGCTGATTTGGTTGAAGTGTATGTGCCGAGAACCAAAATCATCATCCAACCCATTTGGTCTATTTTTCAAGAAAACGACAGTGTTTCAAAAGATAAAAACCCATTTGTAGCGGAGCATAAGTTAAAAGATAAATTTGTAGTGCAATATTCGGGTAATATCGGATTTTCTCATAAAGTAGAATTGGTTGTTCAATTAGCAGAAATGTTAAGAGATAATGAAAAAATAGTATTTCAAATTATAGGTCGTGGACCACGAGTTCCGGCTTTGCAAAAGATGGTGCAAGAAAAAAACCTCCCTAATTGTGTTTTTCTACCTTTCCAAACCGATGAAATGTTTCCTTATTCTTTGGCTGCAGCCGATTTAGGTATAGTGATTCTAGATGAAATTACCTCAAAGGGGAGTGTTCCCAGCAAGTCTTATAATCTGATGAGTTATGGTATTCCCTCTTTGTATATTGCAGGGAAAGATTCAGAATTGAATTCCTATGCTTTAAAATATAATTTCGCAAAATGTTTTACTGAAAAAGAGATTAATGATGCAAAAGAATTTATTATAGCTTTAAGTGATGATAAGCAAATATGGAATCTAATGTCGGCAGACGCAGTAAAAACAGCTAAACTTTTTAAAAGAAACAACGCAGATAAATTTGTTGACTTTTATTTATCGAAAAGAAATGATTAGCACTTTAAAAGAGAAATTAATTAATAATATAAAAAACACGATTGGTTGGAAAACCAATAGGAAACTTATTGTTTTTTCAGTTGATGATTACGGAAATGTTAGGCTTAATTCAAAAGAAGCTAGAGTTAATATTGATAAGGCCGGAATGAAAGTGTATTCTCGGTTTGATTTGTATGACACGCTTGAAACCAAACAAGATTTAGAAGAACTTTATGCCGTTTTAGCCTCTGTAAATGATAAAAATGAAAGGCATGCAGTTTTTACTACTTTTACTCTGCCATGTAATATTGATTTTGAAAAAATGGAGGATGAAGGTTTCCAACAGTTTCATTTCGAAATGTTGCCCACTACCTATAAAAAATTAGCAGTACAACAACCTCAAGCCTATGATGGCGCATGGGATTTATGGCAAACCGGAATTGCTAAAGGTTTTTTAAAACCACAATTTCACGGCAGAGAACATTTGAATTTACACATCTTCAACGACAAATTAAAAAAGCGTGATGCTGATTTGCTTACCGCTTTAAAAAACAAATCCTACGCTAGCATTTCCGATGACGATTATTCAACGATGTCAAGTACTGCCGCTTTCGATTTTTGGGATGTGAAGGAAAATGAAGCGTTGGCTCCTATGATTGAGGAAGGTTTGAATCTTTTTGAAAAGGTATTTGGATATAAAAGCGATTATTTTACACCACCGGTTTTTAATATACATCATTCTCTTTTTGGAACTTTATATGAAAACGGAATTAGATATATTGATTTAGGTTTGGTTCGAAAAGAACATCAAGGGTTCAATTCTTATAAAACCGAATTTAATTATACTGGAAAAAAGACCAAAGAAGGACTTATAACGATGGTTAGAAATGTCGTTTTTGAACCAACAGAAGATAGAGGAATCGATTGGGTTGATTTCACCTTGAAACAAATTGAAATAGCTTTTAGATGGAAACGACCTGCAATGATTAGCTCTCATCGTGTTAATTTCTGTGGGCATATTGATCCAAAAAATAGGGAGAAAGGATTATTAATCCTTAAAAACTTACTTTCAAGAATTATGCAACGCTGGCCAGATGTTGAATTTATTTCGGCAAGTGAATTGGGAGCGTTAATAAAAAAAGGCAGCAATGAAACTTAAAAGAATTGTTTATTTTGGCTATTACATAAAGAAAATGAATTGGAAACTTTTATTTAAGTTTTTCAATCATGTTAATGTTGAGCATAAGAAAGGAAAAGTAACCACTTTTTTTGATATGCTTTTTTGTGTTTTTAATTATAACATAGCACCACTAGAATATTTCCAATTTAGATTTTTTGAAAAATCATCCTCAGAAAGGAAAGAATGGGCGGGGACAGGATATATGTATGAAGCAATTTATAAACTTAATCCGCACAAAAACAATTATGTTTTAAATGATAAAATCTTTTTCCTCAATCATTATAAAAAGTTCATTAAGCATTCTTTTTTTACTTTAAAGGAAATACAGACTGATAAAGATTCGATTCAAAATTTTATTTCAGAAAAGAAATCTAAAATTGTACTAAAAAATTCACATGGCAACTGTGGGATAGGCATTGAGATAATTGAGTCTTCTGCTATTCCAGTAGAAAAAATTCCACAACGATTGATTGATGGAGGGAATAATCTAATCGAAGAATTTGTAATTCAGCATAGTTTATTGAATAAGCTATCACCATCGGGATTAAATACTTTACGAGTTATAACAATAATTGATAAACAAGGGGAAGTGCAAATTTTAGGTGTTCGATTAAGAATTTCGGTTAATAATATTGTAGATAATTTAGCGGCAGGGAATATAGCAGCTGAGGTTGATCAAGAAACAGGAATAGTAGTTGGTCCGGGAGTTTATAGTGATATTGCCAAAAAAGAGGAACAATATCACCCTATTTCTGGAATTAAAATTGTTGGTTTTGAAATTCCTTATTTTAAAGAAGCAATAGACTTAGCTTGTAATGCAGCATTGCATAATATATTGAATAAAACGGTTGGCTGGGACATAGCAATAACCGATAAAGGGCCTGATATTATAGAAGGCAATCATGATTGGTGTAAGTTACTTTGGCAGCTTCCTGCAAAAAGAGGATTAAAGTATATGTTGGAACCTTATGCTGTAAATTAAAGAAAATTTATCTATGAATATTTATTCAAAATTTTTAAAGACATTTTTGGACAGAATAGTTGCTTTGACAACAATGATAATTTTATCGCCAATTTTAATAATTACAGCTATTCTCATTAAAATAGATTCTCCAGGGAAAATTATTTTTAAGCAGGTGAGAATAGGTAAAGATGAAAAGGAATTTTCAATTTTTAAATTCAGAACGATGAAAGAGAAAATTAGAGATGACGAAACGGATAAAGAACGTATAACGAAATTGGGTTATAATTTGAGAAAGTTTAGCATAGATGAATTACCTCAATTATTAAATATCATAATTGGCGATATGTCATTTATTGGCCCCAGACCATTATATCCTAAATACCTACCATTTTATACGGATAGAGAAAAGTTAAGGCACACCGTTAGGCCTGGCATGAGTGGTCTTAGTGAAGTGCTTGGGCGTAGTTATTTAACTTGGGATGAACAATTTGAATACGATGCACAGTATGTTGAAAAATTGTCTTTTTTATTGGATTTAAATATATTTTTTAAAACAATTCCAATAGTGTTTAATGCTAACAATGTAATTGTTGATGGAAGAATAGATAAATTAGATTTCGCCACATATAGAAGCCAATTAAAATAAATTTTAATTTTTCACGACAAGTAATCAAACTAAAAATAGAATGACAGTTGCAATACATCAGCCAGATTATATACCTTGGCTAGGTTATTTTTATAAAATATATAAATCGGATAAATTTATTTTTTTAGAAAACGTGCAATTTTCTAATAGTGTGGGGCATAATTATAGGAATATAAAGACTTCGCAAGGATTAAATAGATTGAAAATACCTCTTAATTATTCTCATGGTGAGATTATTAAAAATGTTACCATGAAAGATGAATTAGGATGGAGAGCCAATCATTTAAAAGCTTTTATTATGAATTATAAGAAAGCTCCATTTTTTGATGAAACCTATAACTTTATTGAAAATATTTATAAATCAGAGACCAATAATTTATCCGATTTTAATCAAAAATTCATTATTGAAATTGCTAAAAAATTTGGATTTACAACAAAGTTTTATAAATCGAGTGAGTTAAATGTTGATGGAGAAAGAGAGGGAAGGATTATTAATTTGTGTTTGAGTGTAGGAGGTACAACTTATTTATCAGGGAAAGGTGCAATGGCTTATCAAAACCCAGACAATTTTGAAAAAGCTGGCTTGAAACTTATCTATTCTAATTTTCATCCAATAAAATATGATCAACTTTGGGGTGATTTTGAGGCGAATGTTAGTACTTTAGATTACATTTTTAATAACGGTTTTGATTGGAAAAAATATATTGAAAACATTGATAAATAAATTATGTTAAATAAAATTTTAATTATAGCGCCTCATTGTGATGATGAGATTTTAGGATGTGGTGGCACTATGGCCAAGTTGACTCAAAATGGACATGATGTATTTGTAGCCATTGTCACTAATGGACACTTGGGTGCACCAGAATTATTTTCAGCAGAAGGTACTAAAAAAGTACGTTCGGAAGCCTTGCAATCCCATAAAATATTAGGAGTAAAAGAAACTTTCTTCCTGGATTTTCCAGCACCGAGGTTAGATACGATTCCATCTTATCAATTATCGATTGCCATTTCAAAAATTATTAAGGATAAAGAAATTGGGGTATTATATATTCCACATCGTGGGGACATCCACAAAGACCATCGCATTACATATGAAGCGGCATTAGTAGCGGCTCGACCTATCAACGGTTGCTCGGTTAAGAGGATTCTTGCCTATGAAACTTTATCTGAAACGGAATGGGCACCACCATTTGGAGATGATGCTTTTATCCCGACAGTATTCGAAAGTATTGAAGGATTTTTAGATAAAAAATTAGAAGCGTTCAGTTGCTTTTCTACACAAATTAAGGAGTTTCCCCATCCAAGATCTTTAAAAAATATCGAGATATTGTCTAATTTTCGCGGTGCCACTGTGGGGAAAAACAATGCAGAAGCGTTCATGTTAATTCGAGAAATAATATAAAAAGGGTTATGAAAATTTTAATTACCGGCGTTGGCGGACCAACACCAAGAAGTTTTGCCATAGCATTAAAAAAATATGCTGACTACAAACAACTTGAATTGATAGGGACCGACATTAATCCACTTTCCATAGGTTTATATCAAAACGAATTGTTTGATAAAACTTTTATAGTGCCGCCGGCATCAAGTCCTGCGTATTGGTTGGCTATTGAAACGCTAATCAAAGAGAATAGTATTGACATGGCCATCATTCTTCCCGAATTGGAGGTAATGGAAAAAATTAAAAGAATATGACAAAAAAATTACTTATAATAGGAGCCGGAAGCGTTGGGAAATATATTGCTTACAATATCAATCAATTTAACCAATCGTTTGAAATTATTGGTTTTTTGGATGACGATGTTTCAAAACACAACACACTTATTGCAGGTTTTCCTGTAGTTGGTCATGTAGATAAATTAAAAGAGTTTTCAGGGAAAGATATTGCAATTGTTTGGGGAATTGCATTTCCAAATGTAAAGAAGAAATTATTCAATCAATATCAAAATTTGTCTTTTGATTTTCCCAACTTTATAGCAAAAGATGCTTGGATTTCAGAAGCAGTGACTTTTGGTAAAGGATGTATTATTTATCCAGGAACGACTATTAATTATGAAACGGCAATACAAAATTTTGTTTTGATTAACATGAACTGTAGCTTGGGTCATAACAATACCATACAATCGTTTTCATCTTTGGCTCCTGGAGTAAATTTGGGAGGAAATACTTCTATAGGGAGTTGTGTTGAAATGGGTATTGGATCCTCAACTCTACAAGGAATTACGATTGAAGATAATGCAATGATTGGAGGTCAAGCCATGGTAGTTTCGAATGTTTCAAATTCCGATATTGTGGTTGGTATTCCGGCAAAAAGTATAAAATGAGAGCTTGGTATAGATAGTTTTTAATTTCATAATTTTTCCTCAGTTCGAGTGATTTTCGATAGAAAAGCGTATCGAGAACAGGATTTTATTGAAAATAAAGCTTCTCTATATAGGTTAAAACAACATGACAAAACGACTATTTGACATTTTCTTTGCTCTACTTGGACTTCTATTTACAAGTGGTTTGCTACTTGTTTTGTATCTTTTAATGACTTTAGATACGCGCCAAAACGGACTTTTTAAGCAAAAAAGAATGGGACAGTTTGGTAAACCATTCACGATTTACAAACTACGAACTTTTGGACTTTCAACTAAAAATCCAGTTTCCAAAATGGGCGCATTCATTCGTAATTCAAAACTAGACGAATTGCCTCAATTGTGGAACGTCTTGGTTGGCAACATGAGCTTTGTTGGTCCTCGCCCAGATATTGCTGGATATTATGATAGATTAGAAGGAGAAAATCGTAAAATATTGGAATTGAAACCAGGAATCACTTCGGAGGCATCCTTAAAATATTATAACGAAGAGGAAATTTTAGAGCAACAAGAAAACCCATTAGTGTATAATGACACTATTATTTTCCCGGATAAGGTTAAAATGAATTTGGATTACTATTATAATCAAAACCTTTTATTAGATTTAAAAATTATTTTAAAAACGGTTTTTAAGTAAAGGTTGAGGTTGAGGATGAGATTGAGGTTGAGGTTGAGGTTGAGGTTGAGGATGAGGATGAGGATGAGGATGAGGATGAGGATGAGGATGAGGATGAGGATGAGGATGAGGATGAGGATGAGGAT
>CAIMMM010000122.1 GCA_903842575.1 uncultured Bacteroidota bacterium
TAGCTTCCCAACTGAAATTCATAAAACTTGTAAGCGCAGGTAAATTAAAAGATTTCTCCCTAAAAAACTTTCAGTTTGAAAAAGAAATTAATAAAGACGGAACCGTAGCAGATATCCTGATTGCGAATCAATCTTTATTAGTTCAAGTTGTTAAAGAACCCATATCAACCAAAGGTCCAAGAATAAGCTCAGAGCTTTCTTTGGCTGGAAGATTTGTGGTTTTAGTTCCGTTCTCTGATAGAGTTTCTGTTTCACAAAAAATAGAAATTAAAGGAGAAAAAGAACGTTTAAAAAAACTTGTGCAATCTATCAAACCAAGAGGATTTGGTGTTATTGTGAGAACAGTAGCAGAAGGCAAAAATACAGCCGAATTAGAAAAAGACTTGCAGAATCTACTTAGTAGATGGACTGCAATGTGTAAAAAATTACCAACTGCACATCATCCTTCCAAAATATTAGGAGAGCTTAACCGAGCTTCTTCTATATTAAGAGATGTATTTAATGACACCTTTACGGGTGTGTATATTGATGATGTTGAGTTGTACAATGAAACGAAAGACTATATTACCGAGATAGATCCTTCAAAACAATCAATGGTTAAGCTTTATCAATCTAAAGACACGCCGATTTTTGAGAAATACAACATAGAGAGACAAATTAAAACTTCGTTTGGAAAAACAGTATCAATGAGCAAGGGCGCTTATTTGATTATTGAACACACCGAAGCACTTCACGTTATTGACGTGAACAGCGGAAACCGTTCCAATAAAGCTTCTAACCAAGAAGATACTGCCATGGAAGTAAACATGATAGCCGCTGCCGAAATCGCAAGACAATTGCGTTTGAGAGATATGGGCGGAATCATTGTTATTGATTTTATCGATTTGCAAAACTCCGAAAATCGTAATGTTTTGTTCAACTTCCTTAGAGAAGAAATGAGCGATGACAAAGCAAAACACAAAATCTTACCACCGAGTAAATTTGGATTAGTTCAAATTACGAGACAAAGGGTAAGACCAGAAGTAAACATTAAAACAAGAGAAGAAGATCCTAACAATGAAAATGGAGAAATTGAAGCTCCAATTCTAGTTATCGACAGAATTGCTTCCGACCTTGAAAGAATATTAAAAACCCATAAAAAGGTAATGCTCAATGTACATCCTTTTGTGGCAGCATACCTTAAAAAAGGTTTTCCATCATTACGTTCAAAATGGTTTTTTGAATATAAAAAATGGGTAAAAATCATACCGCGTGACGCTTACACGTATTTGGAATACCGTTTCTTTGATTCCCAAGGAAATGAAATTGAAGATTAATTAAAAACCGTCTCGTTAAATTAACGAGACGGTTTTTTTATGTTCAAATTTTCGAGAGTTTAATCCAATTCGTATTCCAATCGGACGGTGATTCTTGCCGTTTTATTTTTACTGAAGGTGTCGTTAATACCCCCATAGCTATCATCTTCTGTTGAACCTTGACCCGTAATTTGGAAAACGCCCATGCTGGCTCGTTTTAATTTTCCTAAATTTCCATCCCCCGTATTTACAATTTTTGTGGCGCGTTCGTTGGCATCTTTTGTAGCGTTTTCAATCAAACTTTGTTTTAAACTGGGCAAATTGGAATAGGTATATTGAATGGAATTGGAAGAAAGTTCAATCCCTGAATTGACCAATTCCGAAGTTTTGCTGGAAACACTTTCTATGCGATTCATCAAATCGGGATTCTTTTTTGCCGAAAAAGAAATCGTTTGGGTGGCTTCATAACCATCAAAAACTTGTTCGTAGCGGGTTTGGTTTTCGGCATTCTCACTTCGAACTTCCCTGAATTTCTTTTGAAAATTCACCGCTCCAAAGCTAAATTCGTTGGGCTTAAATCCTTTCCCAATGAAGAAATCGGAAACAATTTTTTGATCCGATACTATTTTGTTATAAGCCGTTTTGATATCCAAGCTATTCGTTGTAAAACTTCCCGACCACAGAATTTCATCCGAAACAAAATCTTTGGTGCCAAGACCGATAACAGTGATTGAATCTAAATTTTTATTCCGATTTTGAAACGAATTTCCCAAAATCCAAGCCGTGATAATGATGGCAGCGGCAATGATAATTGAAGATTTTATTTTTTCCATATCTAAATGTGTTTGTTAAAACAGGTAACGGCATTAAATGCTTTTTATTGCTTGAATTCATGAATTTTAGAACCCATTTCCCTTCAACTTATTTCCTTTTTTCTGCAAAAAAGCGTTTCATAATTTCAGAAGCTTCTTCCGCCATAACCCCTTGAATTACCTCGGTTTTTGGATGCAATTTCGTCCCTAAAGTCTGGAAACCGCGATGGTCATCTTTAGCGCCAAAAACAATTTTAGAAATTTGAGACCAATACAAGGCGCCCGCACACATTTGACAAGGTTCCAAAGTGACATACAATGTGCAACCCATTAAATATTTTCCGCCCAAATAATTAGCCGCGGCGGTAATGGTTTGCATTTCGGCATGAGCCGTTACATCATTGAGCATTTCGGTGAGATTATGACTTCGGGCGATAATTTTATTATTGATGACAACGACAGCGCCAACAGGAATTTCGCCTTTTTCATAAGCGGCTTCGGCTTCCTGCAAAGCTTTTTTCATGAAATATTCGTCGGTGAAAATGTTTTCCATGAAACAAAAATAGGAATTCAATTCGTACATTTGCTTAATGTCAAAAAAATTACTCGAACATATTTATAATCCAACCGATTTACGAAAATTGGACGAACAGCAATTGCCTCAATTGGCAATGGAATTGCGGGATTTTATAATAGATATTGTTTCGATAAAAGAAGGACATCTTGGCGCTAGCCTTGGTGTTGTAGAATTGACGATTGCTTTGCATTATGTTTTTAATACGCCCGAAGATTTATTGGTTTGGGATGTGGGACACCAAGCCTATGGCCATAAAATTTTAACCGAAAGAAAAGAGAAATTTCATACCAACCGCCAACTTGGTGGCATTTCGGGTTTTCCAAAACGAAGTGAAAGTGTTTATGATACTTTTGGCGTGGGACATTCCTCCACCTCTATTTCGGCGGCTTTAGGAATGGCAATTGCCTCGCAACTGAAAGGCGAAAACAAACATCATATTGCCGTGATTGGAGATGCTTCTATTGCAAGCGGAATGGCATTTGAGGGTTTGAATCATGCCGGAGTTACCGACGCTAATTTGTTGGTGATTTTGAACGACAACGCTATCGGAATAGATCCAAGTGTTGGAGCTTTGAAAAACTATTTGACATCGGTCAAGGATGGAAAAAATCCGAAACAAAACAATATGATTAAGTCCTTGAATTTTGATTATTCGGGACCTATTGATGGTCATGATATTTTTGCTGTTATCAAGGAATTGAAAAGGCTTAAAAATGTAAATGGTCCAAAGTTCCTTCACATTATAACTACCAAAGGCAAAGGCTTGCAACAAGCGGAAGACGACCAGGTAAAATATCATGCGCCTGGAAAATTTGATAAAACTACGGGGGAAATTCATTTGAAATCGGAAGCACATTTACCTCCTAAATTTCAAGACGTTTTTGGCTTGACCTTAGTAGAATTGGCAAAAATAAATCCTAAAATAATTGGAATAACTCCAGCAATGCCTTCTGGAAGTTCGTTGAAATATATGATGGATGCTTTTCCTAATAGGGCTTTTGATGTGGGTATAGCCGAGCAACATGCGGCAACCCTTTCGGCAGGAATGGCGACACAAGGCATGGTTGTTTTTTGCAATATATATTCCACATTTCTACAGCGCGCCTATGACCAGGTGATTCACGATGTGGCTTTGCAAAACCTGCCGGTTATATTCTGTTTGGACAGGGCGGGTTTGGTTGGAGAAGATGGCGCCACGCATCATGGCGTTTTTGATTTGGCGTATTTACGGTGTATTCCCAACCTCATCATTTACGCTCCCAAAGATGAAATTGCTTTGCGTAATATATTATATACCGCACAATTGGGATTAAAACATCCTATTGCAATTAGATATCCTCGTGGTCGTGGGAGTATTGTAGATTGGCAACGCACTTTTCAGAAAATAGAAATTGGGGAAGCGCATTTACTAAAAGAAGGCAATAAAATTGCTGTCCTATCAACCGGATTTATTGGAAATAATGTAACCTTAGCATTTAAAAACATAAGTAATGCTACCGATTTTGCACATTATGATTTTGGATTTGTAAAACCTTTGGATGAAAGGTCATTGCATGAAATTTTTGAAACCTTTGAAATTATTATCACTGTTGAAGATGGTGTAATCAAAGGAGGGTTTGGAAGTGCTGTTATTGAATTTGCTTCTCAAAATGAGTATTCCCAAAAAATCTTAACACTAGGAGTTCCTGATGTATTTATTGAACACGGAACGGTTGAAGAACTCCAAAATATCTGCAAGATAGATACTAAAAGTTTGGAAATTCTTTTTACTACTATATAAAAAAAGCGTTCACCATGGTGAACGCTTTTTTTAATTTTATTACTCAATAATTATTCTTTTCACTTCTTTCTTCTTGCCGTCTTGAACATTTACTAAATAAACTCCTGATTGAAGATTATTGAGTTGAATGTTTTGTCTAAACAATCCAGTGTTTTCATAATTATTGTCAAAAATCCTTCTGCCTCTCATATCATAAACTTCAATCTTAATTTCGTTGTTTGAACTAGAATTAAATTGAACAGTAAAATCTCCTTTATTTGGATTTGGATAAATAGCAAAATTTTGTAATATGTTTTCACTGGTACTCAATGGTTGTGTATTACAAAGATTTATACTCCAACTGTTTAATGTTCCACCATCTTGAGCAAAGGAATCTAATATTCTTAATGTCCATAAGCCCAGAGATGACTGTCCATTAAAAGCGGATAATACTTGGATTGGTTTTACATTCCCCGAAATTGCTGGATTAGTTCCACATACTAGTACACTTCCTGAATCATCAAATGTTCCAACAATGTTGAGCAAACTATTACTTGAACATGGTCCTGCAACAAGTTGCACTTGTGTTCCAGTAGGGCTAATTAAAGTCATTGTCAAATCATTAACCCAAGTGTGAGAAACATTAACTGTTACGTTTACATCAGAAATAGTTACATTATCTGGAACATTTAAAGTTGAATTAATAGTAACGTTTGCTGTTGTAGCAATTGTAAGTGGAACATTAGCGGATGTGTAAGCGCTACAAACTACTACGCCAGTCATAAATTGATAGGGAGCGCTATAAACACCATAACATGAATTGTTTTTAGGCAACACTTTCCAATAATAATTTGTTCCTTCCGCCAAACCCGTTACTGCGTAATTGGTTGTCGTAACCGTTCCTGAACTAATAATATTTGTAAATGCAATATCCGAAGCTACTTGAATATCATACATCGTAGCATTTGCATCGGCAACCCAAGTTAAATTTAGTGTTGTTGTTTGACCAGTGGCCAAATTTGCTGGGGTTGATAAAGTCGAGGCAGAGAAATTGGAACTATACAAATTAAAATAAAACGGAACTGTTTTTGTAATTGCTCCCGAAGTTGCTGTAACAGTCAATGAATATAAACCTGCTGTTGCAGCTGCTGTATTACCTATAGTCATTGTAACTATTCCATTTGAAGTGATTGTCGCTGGTGAAAAAGCAACCGTAGTCCCAGCAGGTTGTCCTGTCACAGTAAAAGAAGTAGATCCTGAAAATCCTCCTTGTACAGCATAAGAGATATCATAACTAACATTTGCTCCTGTACATGCTTCTTTGTTTTGTTGTTCGGCTACTCCATTGAACGCAGCAGAAAAAGTTGAAGTTGGCGTTGCTGCAACGATTGCAAAATTAACATTAGAAATGTCATAAAAAATATGCTTATATCCTTTAACCATAATTCTATTATTTATTCCAATATTATTTGGAACGGTAATGTTTTCAGAACCGTCATTTGGAACTTTACTTGCTAAAAGAATTGGGTATGTGTTTCCCCCATCTGTCGATAAATAAATATCAACATAAGTTGAATTCACATTGTTTCCGGTTGTTCCTGCAACATTCCAAGTTACGGCTTGATTGGATGCTACTGGCCAAGAAACAACTGTGTTTGGAACATTTACTACAAATGGACCCGCCGTTGCGTTTACCGTAACTCGCATTAAATCAGATCCTGTTTGACCTACTCCAGCAACATTATCTCTAGCTGTTAATACAAAGTTTAATGTTCTCGAAACCGAACTTAATGCTTCAACAACAATATCTGTTCCTTGCGTTGTAGTGGCATTTGCGATTACTCTTGCCATTGGCGGGAAATATCTTGAAGGGGAAGATACTGGATTGTAGGAGCGCCAGTTTGGTCCTCCATTTTTTGTTGCTGAGGCGGCACTTGCTGCTCCGGTTTGAGTAGTAGCTGTATCATTCTCTTCCCAACAATAGCTTAATATATCGCCGTTTGGATCAGTCGCCGTACCCGTTAATATAAAGGGAGTACTTTTTGGAATAGTGTAATCCAATCCTGCATTTACAACTGGCGCTCCATTTGACAAAGGAGTTCTAACGGGACAGGTTTTAGCAACCATATTGTCTTGTACTTGTTTAATATTGGCATAAACAAAATAGGCATCGGAATGGGGTTGAACATCCTGAGCTGTAATTCCAGCATAACCCATAATTGTTGACCCAGAACCTGGCTCTACATTCACTCCTGAACCTTCAACACTGTTAGAAAAAGAGTGATTCCCTCCAAATTGATGACCCATTTCGTGAGCTACATAATCAATATCAAAAGTGTCTCCTGATGGGATTCCGTCTGCTGGCGAAGTAATTCCACTCCCTTTTTGTCCGTCATCACAAACACAACCAATACAACCTGCATTTCCACCACCTCCAGTGGCTCCAAACATGTGACCAATATCGTAATTTGCTTCCCCAATAGTGGCGGTTAATGTTGCTTGTAACTCTCCGTTCCAATTTCCCATTGAAGAATAAGGGTCAGAAGCTGCATTTGTAAATATTACACTTGTATTATTTGCGATTATATTCATATGAACAGCAAAATCTTTTTCGAAAACGCCGTTAACTCTTGTCATTGAAGCATTCATTGCCGCTAAAGCAAGTGCAACTGTACCTCCAAAATAAGTAGCATATTCTCCATTACAAGATAATGCTAATCTAAAAGTTAACAATTCTCCCGAACTAGATCTATGAGCTGCTGTAATTCTATTAACATCAGTGGCAACAGCATGGTCTATGGTTGAACATGTAAATGGTAAACTTCCTTTTACTCTTGAGGAATTATAAACTGCATAAAATTTTCCATCTTCTGTATAAGGTTCGATGAATTCATTTCTTTTATCAACTCTAAAAATCATAGCTTGAATTCCTTTGGAATCTAGACTGAATCTAATTTGAGCTTGTTTATCATCAATTCCAATACCTGAGTAAGAACGTATATCAGGAAACTGACTTTGTAAAATTGGATCAAAGTTGGATTGTTCAAAAACTTCAAATTTTTCAATGTTTCCTTCCGTATTTGGGAAAGAAACTATTCTTCCTCCAACTTTACTGTTGTACGATTTTTGCGGAACATTTTGAAGATCTTGCTTTACACTTTCAATATTTAATTCAAAAAGAGTAAATACTGCCGGGAAAGATTGTCGTGCAATATTTTTAGAGATTTTTCCAGTGAAGACTTTAGCTCCTTTCCAAGCTTTTTCAGATTGAGAATAGGAAATTGTTACCAATAATAATGTAACAATTGTAATTAATGTGGTTTTTTTCATTTTGGTTGATTAGCTATTTATTATTCTATGATTATTCTTTTTACTTCTTTTTTATCTCCATCATCAACATTCACAATATAAACTCCTGCTTTAAGATTATTAAGTTGAATGTTTTGTATAAACAAACCTGTATTTGTATAATTGTTTTCAAAAACTCTTCTTCCTCTAATATCATAAACAGCAATTTTAATATTCTTATTAGATGTAGAGCTGAATTGAATTGTGAAATTTCCTTTGCTTGGATTTGGATAAATATTTAATCGGTTTTCGTTTTCAAAATTATTCACTCCCAATGCGGTACAGTTTGGTCCTGGAGCAAATGCTGTGAAGTTTTCCACTTGATCGGTTGCACTAGTGGTTAAACCAGAAGATGCATTCAAACCAACTCCCCTTCTTCTAAAAACTTCTGTAATTAAACAATAGTCTTGTCCGCCAGTTGTTGCTTGGTCAGCTGCGATTAATGCTGTTCTGAAATCCACTACGGATGGGCTACAGGGTTGTAATTTAAGTCCGTCAATAATCAATCGCATTACTTTATTGTTTCCTCCGGTTCCCGTATATATATTAGAATTAAATCCATATTTAGTAATATATGCCCATGTTAAATCCCATAAAACAGCTGCCATAAACTCTCCTCTGTTATGAGACTCCGTGTCATTTGAATCATTAAAGGTCAATGGATTAACACTCATATCTGTTGAATAGGGGAAATTTCGAAGTCCATCACCTGTGGTAGATTGACTCACTGCAAAAGTAGCAAGGCCTCTAGGCGTGGATCCTACATCACCTTCTTTTAATTGCATCATTAAAGCAAACCAATCCGACCAGCCTTCTCCCATTTGTTCCGCGCTTTGTAAACAGCTAGAATTTGTTGGTCCCCCAGTTAGTCTTGTTGAAATTCCATGTCCAAATTCATGGGCTATAATTCCATTATCAAAATCTCCATCTGCATTTACAAAAGGAATAGCTTCCACTTGTAATGTGGCGTTTACCGTCTCTGTAGCCATTCGTGCTATTAATGCTTCCCCAACTTCTTGTGTTACACTAACTGCTGGAATAGTTATTGTCGCATCAGCTCCTGCCATTCCAACTACTCCTGCTACATTATTAACTATTATAACTGCAGTAGCTCCAGCTATTTGTGCAAATTTTACTTTTGAAACAAAAGTGCAATCTCCTCTTCTCACAACTGTGATATGACCACTAATGGAGCTTCCATTAATTGGCGCTGTACAAGCATCGGAAGTGTCTGGGGTTCCATCATCATAAAGCACCAAATCGGATTGTATAAATGCTGGAGTAACAGGAATATTAATATGTCCCGGACTAAAACTATTGTCTCTTGCATCTCTTAATCCTGCAATATCCAATGGAGAATTAATATTTAAGGGTTGTATAGAAGGCGCAACATTCCACAAAAACATTTGCATTCTTGGTTTATTTCCATCCGTTGGCGTTGAAAAATTTGCGTTATTTAAATTTTGAGGGCTTAATGTGCCCCCATCTTGTGCGTCCGCAGTAACTGCATCGCCTAAAAATGAAGTGAGACCTCCTTTTCCATAATTATTTTGTTGGAAATTTCCATTTACTTCATTAAAACCATATTGATACCATACATCATGAATTACATTGCACATGTAAAATAAATTTGTGGTTGCTGCGGATAAATAGGTTGACGGTTGTTCCGCTGTTCCTAAATAAGGGAAATCAAAAACTAAAGTTGTTCCTCCATTTGGGCTTGTGCCAGTTCCATCATTCCCATCATTATCATCTTGGGCATAGACATTATTTCCTCTAGTTATTGTATATTCATTCCCAACAGCGCCATTTGTATCATGCCATCCATAAGGAGACGCCAAAACATTACTTGGAGATGTTATTAACTGTCTTGCAATATGATTTGGGCTTTCATAATTAAAAGGTATAACATTATAGGTGCCTGCCAGAATATTTAATGGTATATTAATGTTGTTTTTAAAAAAAGAATTATTAAAGCTTACAACTCTACTATCCATCATTTTAAAAGCGTGATTGTGACTCTCAAAATTACAAGATATTACCATGTCGTGCTTATCCAAAATAGCTCCGTCAATTGCATCTATTCTTACACTCCACATGTGTTGGTGTCCAGGAACATCAATTGTAAAATCCCAAGACAATCTCAAATGTTTGTCTTCTGTTAATTGATAAACTAATTCTGCATTAATTGGATCTTCTAGATTGCCATTAGAAATTTTGAAGTTTTTAGCATCAATAGTTTCAATAATCTGATGATTTCCGGAATTTTGAATTTCTAATTTATTAAAAGCAGAAGTCAACGCTTCCAACACGGAAAGATTTGGCGTTGTTGCATTTACTTTCTGATTTATATTATTAACAAACCGATTACTAAAGTTTAGAATTTCATCATTTTTTATCCAAACGTTTGAAATGGCGTTGTAAATCTCAATTCCTTGATAGCGTTGCTTAATAAAATAGTTGTTAATGTTAGTGCTCTCTGAACTTGTTTCACCATCCATAATAAAATCGGAAACGTCTTGTGAAGTGAGTTCTAATTTGTTGTGTTTTGTATTAAGATAGGACTGGATCTTTTCTTTTGTTGATTGAGAAAATCCAAAGAAAGAAAGTAATAGGATTAATAAAAATGCAATTCTTTTCATTTAGTTATTTGGTTTATTAATAGTTTGTAACGCAAACTTACTTTTTTTTTAAAAATAATAGCAATTTTAAAGAGAAAAAAGAAAGTTTTAAAATTGTCAGAAGCTATTATTTTTATTAAAAATCAATGTGTTAAAGTCGTTTCTGAGACAAAATAAAAAAAAGCGTTTGTCACAACAAACGCTTTTTCTGATTCCTAAATCAAATTATTTTATAATTATTTTTTCGGTATAATTAGTATTGTCAGCCGTTACTTTAAGAATATACATTCCCGATTGAAGATGACCTAAATTAATTGTTTTTTCTAAATTGAAATTAGCGTTTTTAATATCATAAACTACCTTTCCATTTATATCAACAATTTGAAGATTAATATCCCCTACGTATTGATTAATACTGATATTGAATTCTCCATTCGAAGGGTTTGGATATACTTTAATTCCTTTATTAAGAGTTATGTCATCTGTTGATAAAGGTAAAGCTGTAAATACTCCTGAGAAAATCCCTCTTCCATAGGTTGAAACATAAACAGCGTTGTCATTTCGTAAATCCATATCAGAAATTTTAACATTACTCATGCCATTAAACGATTGATTCCAAACAGGCGAAGGCATATTAAATGTATTAGTATACCAAACTCCTAATTCTGTTCCTATAATAACTTCATTGGTGTTTAATGGGTTTTGAAGAATTGACTTCACAGGAATATCCGGAAAGTTTCCTTCTTTATTTTGCCATGTAACTCCCGCATCAGCACTATGCCAAATACTTACCACATTGTAATTGTGGAAAGTGACAAAAATTTCATTTTCTGAAAGACCATATTCAACGTCAGAAATGCTTCCAACAAAAGCCGGCCCGGTAATATCCGCAAAAACTGGCGTTGCATTAGCATTGGTAACTCTTAATAATTTTCCGTTTCTAAGACCAACCAAAAGTTTAGAGGATGCCGTAGTATATTTAGAAACAGTGATGGCAGATGGAGAACTGGTTAAAAGTGCGTCTGTTAAACTTGTTCTAACAACAACACCCGATTTTATACTGCTGTATCTTCTGATAATATAGGCAGGTGTAGCGGGAACCGAATAATCTGTATACAAAATATCCAAACTTGAATCCAATGCCATTGGCGCAATAAAAGCACCATTTGATGCCGTTGAAGCATCATTATCTATTACTCTAACTGTAAAAGGACTAATAGCCAATCTGTAATTTATATTTTGATTGTAAACATAATTAGTGATATAGTATTTGTCTGATCCTTGATCAAACATGCAGAAAGCCCCGTCTCCGCCTTGAGCTTGAACAGCTGCATTAGCACCAGTACCAACTCCGGCAAAATAAAGCGAACCATTATCCTGCGCACCTGAAACAAAATAATCCCCTGTTAAACCACTGACAGCATTTGTTGGAGCAACTCCAATACTGTAAAATTGCGTCACATTAAATCCTAAATTTCTTGAAGCTGTCGTAGTTCCTGATGTATTTGAAAAGTAAACACCACCATCGTTTCCATAAACTTGTTTGTTGGATGCACCATTAGCAAAAGCTAAACCGTGTTGGTCTGAGTGAACATATTGATAACCAAAACTACCACTCCAATGACTGAGTTGGCTCCATGAAGAACCACTTGTTGTTGATTTAAATAAATCGATACCCCCAGTATATACAATTTGATCGTTGCTTGGATCTACCTCCAACATCAAATCATAAAATGCCTGACCTCTTGTAAAATCAAGGGGGTCCATACTTGTATCAGCATCTATCGGAGAAGTTAAATCTGTTGTAGTTGTAAATCCGTTTACAGTACTTTTCATTGTAACATTACCTGCGTTTAATTCTGCTAGTACATACACTTTGTCAGGAGTTGTAGATGAAACGGCTATTTGAGTTCTACCTCCATCTGTTACAGCATATTTCTGAACAAAATTGGTTCCATTACTAGAGGAGAAAATAATTCCTCCACCATCATTAAACACTGTACTTGCAATTGTAGAAACCCAAATTTTATTGTCGGTAGCTATTTCTATATCATTAGGACAATGTTTGTTGCCGTTTGCTGTTAAAGGCAAAGCTAATTCAGTCCAATTTATACCACCATCTGAAGATTTATACAAACCATATGCTGGCCCAGCCAAGTAGGTCGTCGCATTTGCTGCTGAATAAAATGAATCTCCTGCCGCCACATAAATTTCTGAAACACCTCCATTATTTCTAACTTTTATAGCATTAATAAATTGCACTCCTGGCACTAAATTTCCAGTAAATACGCCTGGCGTACTTGGATTTAAAGTAACATTAACAGATCCACCTGCAAGGGCTGCTTCTATAGCGTCCCCGTCAGCTTTTGAAATCATAACGGAAGGAATCGTTATGGTTGCATCTGTACCACCCATTGGAATAGGTTGCCCATCAATATTATTCATCATAATAACGGCAGTAGCCCCAGCATCTTGTGCTGCTTTCACTTTTACTACGAAAGTACATGTTCCTCTTCTAATCAAAGCAATTTTCCCGCTTATAGCCGCCGCATTTGTCAAAGCACTACAACCCAATGTTGGCGTTGCTGTTCCGTCATTTACAATAACCAAATTTGATGTTATGGATGAAGTTATTGGCAGTCCGAATGCTGTTGAAGGATAACAAGGACGGTTGCCAGCTATACCAGCAGGGCTGTTAACTGTTACGTTTGCTGCTGATTGAAAAGTTGTTGGTCCAGAAATACCTCCAAATACTTTGCTCCAGGTTGTTCCTCCATTTATTGATTTCCAAACGCCATCACCATTTACATCACCTCCTACATAAGATTCTCCTGTCCCTACATAAAAAATATTAGTGTTATTTGGATCGTAGGTAATTGTAGATACAGCTAAGTTTTCTGGAATACCCACTCGAGACCATACTGAATTTGCATTGGAAATATTGATGTTTTTCCATAAACCGCCACTTACACCACCTGCATATACAGTTTCTTTAGTTGGATCATTTGGATCAAACATCACGGCTCTAGTTCTTCCGCCTACATTGGTTGGCCCACGTTCTACCCAGTTATTGTCAGTTCCATCTCCAGGGGTTCTTCCCAATGCCAAAGATTGTTTTCTTTCTCTGTCTAATTTTTCTCTTAATAAAATTAAATTTTCTGGATTGGGCCTGCCAGTTTCAGGATTCATGGTTAATTCCCACTCACTTTCATAATACTTGTTGGGAGGAATTCCTTTTGACATCCTATCATCTTCCGACATTGTCAAAGTCTTTTTAAATGGACTTTCTTCCAAATAACAAGCATGTTTTTGTCTTAAAATAGCGATTGCCGTTAAAGGAGTTGAAGCAACACTATTTTCTTTTACAACTGCTTTTTGGTCCGCAATGGTTTCATTTGTTGACGTTTTGACTGCTTCAGGTTTTGGATTGACCTTGCTTTCAACGACAGTGTTTTTTTTATTTTGTTGATTTGTTTTACTTTCTGTTTTGGTATTGGTACAGCTAAAACAAATAAGAATTAGTAATCCAAATGATAAGAGTATCTTTTTTTTCATTGTAAATTGGTGGTTGGTTTTTTTAAGTAATGGGAACAAAAATAGCAATTTATAATCGTTAACAAAATTATCTATTCTGATTTACAAAATATTAACAATTATTGGAAGCAATAATTTTATTATAAATCAAAGCATTACCATCTGTAAGCAATGAAATAAAGTGACAAATATGAAGCAATCTTTCGTATAAATTTTCTTTTATTAAATGATGTTTTTCTGGTAAAATTTTCAATAATAATTTATCGTAATTGGTTGCTTTTCCCTCGTGATTGTTATTGTAGGCCGTGATAAATTTATCCAAAAGATTATTGATGATTTGATAACCCGAAAGCTCTTTTTCAATCACTTCCCGACTGTTGTAAATCTTTTTTACACTCAGTTTTATAATGTCATCCATTTGTGCTTTGTACTTACTTCTATCCGTCAAAGCGTATGGGAATTTCCCTTCCAAAATGGAGCTCTCATTTTCTATAAAAACTTTTACTGCATCATTTATCAAATTACCAATGGCTAAAGCACGCAAATAACTGATTCTGTCTTCTTTGGTCGTTAACGAATTGTATTTGAGGGTATCGATACTGTCTTTTACCAATTTTATCAAATATTCCAAAGCAAAATCCTCGGAAACCAAACCAAGATTGATTCCGTCTTCAAAGTCAATTATGGTATAGCAAATATCATCGGCAGCTTCCACCAAATAGGCCAACGGATGTCTTTCGTAACCAATGTCATTTCCTGTTTTATTAGGAATCAACCCCAATTCGGCGGCTACTTCTTTAAAGAAATTCTTATCGGTTTGAAAAAATCCATACTTTTTGTCGGCGATGTTTTGTGTAGGTTTTTTTGGCAAACTTTCTTTTGGATATTTCATGAAAGCACCGAGCGTGGCATAGGACAAACGCAGACTTCCCTCAATGCCCGGACGCGAACTGGTGAGCACCGAAAACCCGTTGGCATTGCCCTCAAAATCTATTAAATCCTGCCATTGCTTGTCGGTGAGTTGGTCTTTAAATTGTTGTCCTTTCCCTATAGAAAAATATTCCCCAATAGCTTTCTCTCCCGAATGTCCAAAAGGCGGATTTCCAATATCGTGCGCCAAAGAAGCCGCAGCGACAATAGCACCAAAATCATTCATATGAAAACCATGAATTTCCTGCAGATAAGGATATTTATCAATAATTTTTTTTCCTACCAATCGCCCAATGGAACGTCCCACAACCGAAACTTCCAAACTGTGTGTCAGTCGTGTGTGCACAAAATCGGTTTTGGAAAGGGGAATCACTTGTGTTTTGTCCTGCAAACTGCGGAAAGCTGCCGAAAAAATAATTCGGTCATAGTCCACTTCAAAACCCAAACGGGTGTCGTCCTGTTCTTTTCGCAATCTTTTACTTGTGTCGCCTTGACGTTTTAGTGATAATAGTTGTTCCCAGTTCATTTTATGGAATTACGATTTTTGAATTACGAATGTATGAAGTAAAAAGGAAATTTTCTAAATTATTTTCCGCATGCAAACACTATTAGCAACACCAATATATTGCCCAAAGTTTTCGGTTATGGTATAACCCAGTTTTTGGTATAAACCAATCGCATCAAGCTGCATAAATCCTGTTTCTAGAATACTTTGTGTATAGTTTTCTTGGGCTGCCCAAACTTCTAATTCATTCAAAATAGC
Source organism: uncultured Bacteroidota bacterium (assembly GCA_903842575.1). Lineage (GTDB taxonomy): Bacteria > Bacteroidota > Bacteroidia > Flavobacteriales > Flavobacteriaceae > Flavobacterium. The sequence continues at coordinate 15,640 of CAIMMM010000122.1, forward strand.
TTTGGCAATACCTTTTCCACGGTGTTCAGGCAAAGTATACATCCGTTTGATTTCTGCGGTTTGGGAATCGTATTCTTTATAGGCTCCAATGCCAACAGCCATATCATTTTCATAACAAATCAAGGCATATTTCAAGGAATCACTTTTATTGAATTGCGCATAAAACGCGTGATCCTCGCCATCAAGAATTCTCAGATAGGCATCGAGGGCTACCACCAATTTTTCAAAATCGGGATTATCGGATGTGGTTCGGATTAGCTTCATTTTTTTCTTTTTTAGCCCCGATTGCAGTGAAAAATCCTTTTTGTTTTTGCTGCCAAAAACAAAAAGATTGTAATGGAAAGCGGGAAATAGCTTCAAAAAACAAAACAGCAATCCTAAGACCGCTGTTTCTATCAAATACTAATTTAAATACTCCATTTATTAAGAACCACACATTTCGCAGTCTTCTGGTCCAGCATTTCTCGCCAGTTCAACCATTGCGCGGTATTCTTCAGCTGTCATTTCCGTAGGTTCATTTAACACGGCAATAGGTTGTAACTGCTGGTCTGCCACTTGTTCTTCCACTTCAATCGGTTCTGCTTTTTTGTCATTATTCAAGGTAAATTTAATAGCATCTACCGCCGCTTTTGTTCTCAAATAATACATTCCTGTTTTCAAGCCACTTTGCCAAGCATAAAAGTGCATCGATGTTAGTTTGGAATAATTGGCATCTTGCATAAACAAGTTCAACGATTGGGATTGGTCAATAAAATAACCTCTGTGTCTCGACATATCAATAATGTCTTTCATGGACATTTCCCAAACGGTTTTGTATAATTCCTTCAAATCCTGCGGAATGGCGTCGATATTTTGCACCGATCCATTGTGACGCATGATTTCCTGTTTCAAATCTTCGTTCCACAAGCCTTGTTTCACCAAATCTTCCAGTAAATGTTTGTTCACTACTATAAATTCTCCCGACAAAACGCGTCGTGTATAAATATTAGAAGTATAAGGTTCAAAAGCTTCATTGTTCCCTAAAATTTGAGACGTAGAAGCAGTTGGCATTGGCGCTACTAAAAGGGAGTTTCTCACGCCGTGTTCCATTACTTCTTTTCTCAAAGAAGCCCAGTCCCATCTGCCAGATAAATCTTCGTCTTTCAATCCCCAAAGGTTGTATTGAAATTCTCCTTGAGATATTGGAGAACCTTTGAAAGAAGAATATGGTCCTTCTTCTATTGCCATTTCCATAGATGCGGTTACAGCAGCAAAATATAAAGTTTCGAAAATTTCCTGATTTAATTTTTTCGCTTCATCACTTGTAAAAGGCATTCTCAATAAAATGAACGCATCGGCCAAACCTTGAACGCCCAATCCAACAGGACGGTGACGTAAGTTAGAATTCTCAGCTTCTTGTACCGGATAATAATTTCTGTCGATTACTTTGTTTAAGTTTCGAGTAACGCGTTTGGTTACTTTAAACATCAAATCGTGATCAAAAGCGCCATTGGTAATGAACATTGGCAATGAAATAGAAGCTAAATTACACACTGCAATTTCATCTTTCGAAGTATATTCCATAATCTCGGTACACAAATTCGAAGAACGAATGGTGCCTAAATTTTTTTGATTTGATTTTCTGTTCGCTGCATCTTTGTACAACATGTATGGCGTTCCTGTCTCGATTTGAGATTCTAGGATTTTTTCCCACAGTTCACGTGCTTTGATGGTTTTTCTGCCTTTTCCACGGGTTTCATAATCAATGTACATGGTTTCAAATTCTTCGCCATAAACATCATACAATCCCGGGCATTCGTTAGGACACATTAAGGTCCAATAACTATCTTCTTGCACCCGTTTCATAAATAAATCGGAAGTCCACATCGCAAAAAATAAATCTCGGGCACGCATTTCTTCTTTACCGGTATTCTTTTTCAAATCTAGGAAGTCAAAAATATCAGCATGCCACGTTTCGATATAAATCGCAAAACTTCCTTTACGTTTTCCACCACCTTGATCTACATATCTTGCCGTATCATTGAAAACGCGTAACATCGGAACAATTCCGTTGGAAGTTCCATTGGTACCACGAATATAAGATCCTGTTGCACGAACATTGTGGATAGAAAGTCCAACTCCTCCTGCCGATTGTGATATTTTTGCTGTTTGTTTTAGCGTATCATAAATGCCATCTATACTATCGTCCTGCATTGCTAAAAGAAAACAAGAAGACATTTGTGGTTTTGGTGTTCCTGCGTTGAACAACGTTGGAGTAGCATGAGTAAAGAATTTTTTCGACATTAAGTCGTAGGTTTCAATAACCGCATCTAAATCGTTTAAGTGAATTCCAACAGAAACACGCATCAGCATATGTTGTGGACGTTCTACTATTTTCCCGTTAATTCGTAACAAATAAGAACGTTCCAAGGTTTTAAAACCAAAATAGTCATAATTAAAATCTCTAGTATAAATCATGTGAGAATCCAAGAATTCTGCATTTTCCATGATTACTGTATGTACTTCTTCCGAGAGTAAAGGTGCTTCAAGGTTGGTTCTCGGGTTTACATAATGATACATTTCATTCATGGTTTCCGAGAAAGATTTTTTGGTATTGGAATGCAAATTAGAAATTGCAATCCTCGCAGCCAATTGTGCGTAATCTGGATGAGTAATAGTCATTGAAGCTGCAGTTTCTGCTGCAAGATTGTCCAATTCTGAGGTGGACACCCCATCATAAAGTCCTTCAATAACGCGCATGGCAACTTTAACTGCATCAACCAAATCGTTTAAACCATAACAAAGTTTTTTAATTCGCTCAGTGATTTTGTCGAACATTACTGGCTCTTTGTGGCCATCTCTTTTTACTACGTACATAATTTTTGTTGTTGTGAAATAGAAAATCCCTTCGCTATTTCGGGGTTATTTGTATTAATTTGTTTGTTTGTTTTCTTGGAGCTTAATCCCGCTATCCGTTCCAATCCACGCCCAAAAGCGTAGGGTTTTTTCTTCTATCGGGGCAATTTTAAATCTATCTTGTTTCTAGAAATCAGCGTCAAAACTAATTTTTTGAGCATCCGAGTCAGTGTTCATTACTCCCGTTTTCTGATATTCGGCAACTTTCTTTTCAAAGAAATTTGTTTTCCCTTGTAAGGAAATCATGTCCATAAAATCAAAAGGATTTGCTGTGTTATATTCTCTTGTACAACCCAATTCTACTAACAATCTATCGGTTACAAATTCTAAATATTGGGTCATCAAAGCAGCATTCATTCCTATTAAACTAACCGGAATCGACTCGGTAATAAATTCTCTTTCAATATCTAATGCGTCAATAATAATTTCTTTGATTCGCGTTTTTGACACTTTATGTTTTAAATGATGGTTATGCAAATGCACCGCAAAATCACAATGAACACCCTCATCTCGAGAAATTAATTCATTTGAAAAAGTCAAGCCAGGCAACAAACCCCGTTTTTTTAACCAAAAAATAGAACAAAAACTTCCAGAGAAGAAAATGCCCTCCACTGCTGCAAAAGCAATCAATCTTTCGGCAAACGAATCGGATTCTATCCATTTTAATGCCCAATCTGCCTTTTTCTTAATTGCTGGAAAAACCTCGATTGCTGTAAATAATTCTGTTTTTTCAGCTTCGTCTTTTACATAAGTATCAATTAAAAGCGAATAGGTTTCGCTATGAATGTTTTCCATCATTATCTGAAAACCATAGAAGAATTTTGCCTCGGCATATTGCACTTCATTTATAAAGTTTTGTGCCAAATTTTCGTTTACAATCCCATCAGAAGCGGCAAAAAAAGCAAGGATGTGTTTAACAAAATATTTTTCGTCTTCACTTAATTTGTTGTTCCAATCGTTCATGTCCTGTGCCAAATCAATTTCTTCGGCAGTCCAGATACTAGCTTCCGTTTTTTTGTAAAACTCCCAAATATCGTGGTGTTTGATAGGAAAAATTACAAAACGATTTTTGTTTTCCTGTAAGATTGGTTCTGATTTTGGCATAATGAATGAATTAATATTATTTTAATTTGGGTTTTTATTACTTTCTGTGCCTTACAAAGATTGTGAATTCTAATGATTATAAAAAGCCAAACTTATTCACAATCGGGTCTAGTTTTTAACAAATTGATTCGAAATTTAGTTTTTTGTGGTTTTATATAAATTATTGAAATACAGCATTTTACAAAATATATTTTACAAAAAACCCCTAAAACAAAGGGGATTAGGAATTCCCTTTCACGAAAATTTTAACATTTTATTACTGCAAAAAAAATACTTTTTTAATGAAAAGGAATAATCCGATTGTGAATTATCAGTTAATCAAAAAACTTAAAAATAAGCTCTCAACTGAATATTCCCTGTATGAATTGTTTGGCTAGTTTCGCTTTTTCTGCCTTGATAGTTGATATTAATATCTAAAAATTCGGTTAAGTTTTTTTGTACTAATAAACGCCACGTCATGTTTCTTCCTGGCTGCAAACCTTCAAGCATTTGAAAAGCTACAGGAGACAGAGCATCTCCTACATATTCATTTTGATATAAAGAAAACTCCCCATTCATGGTTAATTTTTTTTCACTGGCATAAGAAAAAGAGGTTCCAAAACGATTTTGAAGAAGGGTTTCCTTGCTTCCAATTTTATTTTCTTTGGTTTGGTACTCATAAAAAATATCCCAACTCGCATTTTTATTAAACAAATAGGAAATCTTTGGGTTTACTTGATAGGCAATAACTTCATAATTTTTGCTTGCATAATTCTGTGAAATTAAATCGGCAGCAACAGATTTGGAAGACATGGTAAATAACCAACTCTTTTGTAACAGATGAACGTATTGCAACTGATGTGATCTATTTAGATTTTCTTGTGAACCCACAGAAAGTAAACTTTTTATATGATTAGCTGTAAAAGTGTAGGTTACCGAATGCTTCTGCTTTCCTCTATTATAAAAAAGACTATTTCGAAAACTAGTATTCAATCCTAAAAAAATTTCGTCTGATTTTGAAAAAGGATTTAAATCAAAATTATCCCCGCTACGCTTTATTTTTCGCTCAATTAAATAAGCCGTTTGATTGTAGAAATGAGATAGCAATTTCTTAAGTCCCGATACGTTTTGCCATTGAAACGGATTTAAAGTCAAGGATTGCGAAAATTTATTTTGATGTGTTTTTACAAAAATTTGATTCGGTAAAAACACTCGAACATATTTCGCCTGATCTGGGAAAGGTGCAATTTCAAATTCCTGTAATTCCTGAATCCCGTTGTTATTGTAATCATTCCAAGTATAAACGCCTTGCCCTGGCTCCACTTCAAGATAGGTAAATTCCTGTTGTGCAATGGTTCCCGAAGTGGTTTCGTAGGCTGTTGTAACTTGCATTAATTGATTAAAATAGCGATCGTTGTACAACAATCTTGAATTTAAAGACGGCTCGTTTTCTCGAGTGGGATCTTCAAATTTTAAGTTCCGGTAATTGACAAATAGGGACAAATCATTTTTATTGGTTTGTATTAATTTCGATTTTAAATAATACGATTGCGAGGTGTTTACGCGTTTCAATGTTCCGTTTTGCAAACTGTCATTGACTCTGCTTAAAAATCCCATTTCTACAAAAACTTTAGTGCTGTCACCACGGCCTACAAAGGCTCCATGTTCTATAAAACGTTGACTTAACGCCGATAATTGTTGCGTTGCCACTACTTTTTCTTTGTTGTTTTCAAAACGCAAACTGCTTCCAATCCAATTCTTTTTGAAATGATATCGAACTTGAGACTGGTTTCTAATAAAGGTGGAATTGGCATAATCACCATCGCTTTTTAAGAAACTTCCATTTTGTTGAAAATTCCAATCTTTAAGTTTGAAAAAACCGTTTATAAGGTGACGATTTCCTGAAAAACTTTTTGTAAAATCTAATTTCTCAAACTGATAGGTCAATTTCCCTTTTTCGGGCAATGTAAAATCCAATCCCGAAATCAACAAACTTTGATTGCCTTCAAAAGTGGTTAAATTCCAATCTCTATTGAACTCAATATTGAATAATCGTTCAATGGTTCTGAAATTCTGTTGTACAAATTGATAATTTCCAAAAGCATCTATCAACCATTTATTGGAAAATAAGCGTTGCTTGAAATTCAGTTTTCCCGCAACTCCTTTATTGTCTTGATCGTCTCGTGCTGAAAATAGATTTTTGTCATTATTGCTTACTCCAACTTCAAAATCAATTTCCGTTTTATCACTCGGACTAAATTTTCCTAAAACCGTAGCGATTTGGATTTTTGTGGGAGCTATTAATCGCGTAATAGGTTCATAATTTCCTTGCGGAACACCACTAACTGGGGCAACATATTGATAAATTTTTCCAATTGCCGAGGCATTCGTTAAAACATAATTTCCTAGATTATTCCCCACCAAGGTAAACTTTACACTGTACAAATCATCATCAGGATTATTGGAATATTCAAAGGTTTCTACCAAATTAACCATAACTTTTTTGTACAAAATTTTATTCTCAGAATACGAATCCAAATAGGCCGATGGCGCATTCATTAAACTCACATTATCCCCAGCATTTTTTAAAATAGCCACTTGCTCCGAAGATAAATTTTGTTGCAATGGTTGGTTTTTTACATCGTTTTCAGAATACAAATAACCCCCTAAACTCCATTTTTCTTCTTCGTGATTGGCGCCGGTATAAGTCACAAATCGGGTGTAACTTCTATCGGAATATTGATATTCTATGCTAATTCTCATTTCGGAAGTGATGGGAAAAAGGGATGTAAAAATTATTTCTCCGGCGTTATAATCAATGACATAATCGTTGTTTTCGCCTCTTTTTTTCAAGATACCATTCACATATACTTTCTCCGAACCCGATATGACCAAAACATACAATTCGCCATTGTTTCCTTTTAATTTATACGGTCCTTGATTGCCTTCCTGTCCCGTGAAAGCACTCTTGGCATATTGCCCACGGACTAAAGCGGCAGTAGCAAAAACTTCGGTTTTAGTCTCGGGGGAACCAAAAGTAAATCGTGTGGAAAGTCCTTGCACTTTTTTATTGAAATTTAAAAACCGGGATTGCCTATTTTCTAGAAATAAATCTCCCGCACGAATGTTCCATTTATCGGTAAATAATTCGATGAAAATTTGGTCGAATTCATCCAATTTTTGAGAATAACCACCATCTTGTAAGGGAATATTACTGTCTTGAATAGAAGCGCGAAGCGAGACTTTGTCGGATATCTTTCCTGTGATTTGTAAATCTAAATTGGAGTTTACCGAAGCGTTTTGATTGTTCCCAATCGTGACGCCTCGCGTGATGCTTCCCGAAGTGTTCAATCCGTCAAAAGGCACAAACTTTTTTACTGAACGATTGACTTTATATAAATTCTCCGTTTCGTTTGCGACGACACGTTCCTGGTCATAAATGCTATAGGTTTTGGTAAGGTATTCTGGATATTTGAAGTAGCGAATGGTTAAACTATCTTGAGAGGTAAACCCATTTTTGAAGAGCAACTTCCCTTTTTTGAAATCGATTTTGTAAAAACTAGAATCGATTTCTTTTCCGGAATTATCTTGAAGTTTAAAAAAACTCGGACTGATACTCACTTTTTCGATAGAAATAGTGTCACTAGAAACAGCAACTTTTTTATTGAGATACAACGATTTGGTTTCCTGAGCCGAAAGCTTGGAAAACCCTATGAACACCAATAATAAAAGTACTTTTTTTAGCATACATGATACAAACGTAAAAAAGCTGTTTATGTGTATAAAGTTATCCCCAAATGCACGAATAATTTATTTTTTTATAAAAAATATTTCTGTATTCGGGGCTATTATCTATTCTTTAGTCACAACCTGCATCGTTTCTCTAGAAATTTGTTTTAGCAAAACCGTTTTGTCTTTTTCGACTATTTCAGCCGCTTCTTTTGTAAAATGCCTGATGGTGAACAACGAGACATTTTCATTATACGATACTTTAAATTTTTTGGAAAGTATTGTTTTTAACTCATCGAAATTGCCAAATTTATCTTCAAGACAAACTGAAAAACTAATCGCTGTGTTTTGTATTAAACTCACTTTTATTTTAAATTGATGGAGCAATGAGAATATTTCACTGATGTTTTCTTCCATGATAAATGAGAAATCAATAGAAGAAAGAGAAAGTAACAATTGGTCTTTCTTTAAAATATAACAAGGTGTTTTAGGTTCTAAATCGGCGCCTTTTGAAACGCTGGTTCCAGGCAATTGCGGATTCAAAAACGATTTTACAAAAAGCGGAATTTCCTTTTTTTGCAATGGTTGCAAGGTTTTTGGGTGAATTACTGTGGCGCCGTAAAACGCTAATTCTATCGCTTCACGATAGGAAATTTGGTTTAATAAAATCGCGTTTTCAAAGTAGCGTGGATCGGCATTCATCACGCCGGGAACATCTTTCCAAATCGTTACACTTTCTGCATTTAAGCAATAGGCAAAAATGGCGGCAGTATAATCGGAACCTTCACGTCCCAATGTTGTGGTGAACCCATTCTCATCCGAACCGATGAATCCTTGAGTAATGTTGAATGTTTTTTTCTTTACATTTTTAGAGATATTTATTTGAGTTATGTCCCAATTTACCTCAGCATCGCGATAGGTTGCATCTGTTTTTATAAATTCCCGAACATCAATCCAATTGTTTTTTAACCCTCGAAAGTTAAAATAATGACTGATAATTGTAGTCGAAAGTAATTCCCCATAACTCACCACCTGATCATAAACAAAATTATAATTAGGCGATTTATTACTTCTTAAAAAATACTCCAAATCGGCAAAAAGGCTGTTCACTGCAAAGAAAACATCGTCGTCTTCATTATCAAATAAATCCAGTAAAATTTGGTTATGGTGTTTTTTCACATCTTGGACAGCCGATTGCAATCCGTTGGACTTTTCAAAATAATTTTTAATAACAATTTCCATGGCGTTTGTGGTTTTCCCCATTGCGGAAATCACCAACAATACATCCTCAAAACCTACTTTTTGTAAAACATCCAATACATTTTTTATTCCATCGGCATCTTTAACTGAAGCACCTCCAAATTTGAATATTCTCATACTATTTTATTTACTGTTATTTTTCAAAAACATTTCAATTCCGTTTTCATCCATTTGAGCTACTCTCCAATCCTCAAAAACTTTTGCCCCCGATTTTTGGTAGAAATCTATGGCCGGTGTGTTCCAATCCAATACGGCCCATTCAATTCTGCGAACCTTATCTCTTTTGCCCTGCTCAATAATTTCAGAATACAAAGCAAAACCCAAACCTGATCCTCGCATTTTTTCTTTTATAATTAAATCTTCTAAATGAATGGTCCTGCCTTTCCAGGTTGAATATCGGAAATAATACAAAGCCATTCCAACAATTTCATTATCTAGTTCTACAACGAAAGTGTAAAATAAGGGATTTTTTCCAAATCCATCGCGTATTAAATCGTCCACGGTAACCACAACAGCATCGGGTTCTTTTTCAAATGTAGCCAATTCTTGAATGAGTTCAAGAACGGCATTCATATCTTTTTTTTCTCCTTTTCGGATAATCATTTTGCTGTAATTTTCAACAAAAATACAATTAATAATTTCTTCTTGAAATACATTTTTAGTTTCCCAAAAAAACCGATATTTGCACAAATAACTACAACGATTTCGTAATGGAAGAACGCAATAAAACCTTAGGTGAGTTTATCATCGAAAATCAAAATGCATTTCAATATTCGTCGGGGGAATTATCCCGAATTATCAACTCTATTAGGCTAGCGGCAAAGGTCGTAAACTACAAAGTGAACAAAGCGGGATTAGTTGATATTGTTGGAGCGGCTGGAGAACAAAACATTCAAGGGGAAGACCAACAAAAGTTGGATGTTTATGCGAATGAGATTTTTATTCAAACATTGATTAATCGGGAAATTGTATGTGGTATTGCATCCGAAGAAAATGATGATTTTATTACTGTTTCTGGTTCAGACAACAGTCATAATAATAAATATGTTGTTTTGATGGATCCCTTGGATGGCTCTTCCAATATTGATGTGAATGTTTCTGTAGGCACTATTTTTTCGGTTTACCGAAGAATTACAGAAATGGGAACGCCAGTAACTTTGGAAGACTTTTTACAACCAGGAATTTATCAGGTGGCGGCGGGTTATGTGATTTATGGCACTTCTACAATGCTTGTTTACACAACAGGTCATGGCGTAAATGGTTTTACTTTAAATCCTGCCATTGGCACTTTCTACCTTTCGCATCCGAACATGCAGTTTTCTAAAGACGGTACTATTTATTCCATCAACGAAGGGAATTATGTCCATTTTCCACAAGGCGTGAAAGATTATATCAAATATTGTCAGTTGGAAGAAGAAGACCGACCTTATACTTCGCGTTATATTGGAAGTTTGGTTTCGGATATTCACAGGAACATGATAAAAGGCGGAATTTATATTTATCCAACGAGTTCCAAAGCACCAAAAGGAAAATTGAGACTGTTATACGAATGCAATCCCATGGCATTTATTACAGAACAAGCTGGAGGAAAAGCTTCGGATGGTTTTGGAAGAATCATGGAAATTGAACCTACCGAATTGCACCAACGCGTGCCTTTCTTTTGTGGTTGTTTCAACATGGTTGAAAAAGCAGAAGATTTTATGCACAAAGCAAAACTGAGTAAGTATTAATTTTTAGATAGTTGAAAGGCTATTTATTCATGTGTTGCATCTCGTAAACAAACGTATCTAAATCAGCCTTAGCTTCTACTAATACTAGCGCTTTATCTACGATGTAATTTACATTTCCCGGAGTAAAACCTAAAGCCAAACAAAATTTTCTTAGTAACTTCATTTGTGAATCTCCCAAATGATGATCTACATCCACCATTCTAGCTAAATCATACAATCTTTCCAATCTTTGAGAATAAGAATAGGGCGGATTGATTGGGTATTTCAATGGGTTTTCCAAAATTTCTTCATATTCTGTAGCAGAAATTTCTAAGTGCAAAGCCAATTTATCTAAAAATTTCTTTTCCTCCGGCGTAAACTTACCATCGGTAACTGCCACACGAACAATGGCTGAAAAATGACCTTTATTTCTGTTTTTGAATTCGCTATCAAATAAATCTGAAAATGACATAATTATATAGGTTTTATTCTGCAAATATAATTGATTTTCCCTTTTTTAAAAAATCTATTTCTAAATTGTTTTACTAAATAATTTAGGGTTATTTTTATGCTTTAATAAAATATATTGTAAGTTTACGTGCCAAATACCTAAATTATCATGTCAGATTTCTGGATATACTTCAACCTTGGATTAAAACACATTCTAGACATTAATGCATGCTATCATATTTTATTTCTGTTAGCGCTAACCGTTTCCTTTGATTTTAAAGATTGGAAAAGAATGTTGATATTGGTTTCTCTTTTTACGCTAGGACATTCCTTGGCATTAGTCCTTTCTGTTTTTAACATCCTCATTCTAAAAGTAAATATTGTTGAACTTATAATTCCAATAACCATTTTAATTACGGCATTATACAACTTTATTACCTCTGGCAAATCCTCCAAAAAAGACAGCATTACCTTCATTGCTTTTATAACCGTTTTCTTTGGAATCATCCATGGATTAGGCTTTGTTAGTTATTTTAATACTATTGTTAGTGGAAAACCAACCGATAAATTTATACCCATAACCGAATTTGCGTTGGGCATTGAATGTTCCCAAATTATTACAGTAATTTTTGCATTACTCCTCTCTTTTATGGTTCAAAACTTATTCAAATTCTCAAAACGTGATTGGACTTTAACCGTATCGGCTTTTATTTTAGGTGTTGTGATTCCTGTGATTATCCAAAGTGATATTTGGCAAAAATAAAAACCCACAAATCCTTAATCTATGGTTATATTTGTTTCTGATTTTAAAAATCGTTATCCAAAGAAATAATTGTAGATTCTAAAAAGAATTACGTTTCAACACATCGGCATGAAAGAAAAAAAACAACTAAAATATGACAAGGCCTATCTCCGAATTGCTTCCGAATGGAGCAAATTGTCTTATTGTAAACGCAAACAAGTTGGCGCTATCATTGTCCGTGACCGAATGATTATTTCCGATGGTTATAATGGAACGCCATCTGGATTTGAAAATTGTTGTGAAGATAACGACGGATTAACCCATTGGTATGTGCTCCACGCAGAAGCTAATGCTATTTCAAAAGTAGCACGTTCAACACAAACTTGTGAAAACGCAACCTTATACATCACACTTTCTCCCTGTAAAGAATGCAGCAAATTAATCCACCAATCGGGAATAAAAAGAGTTGTATTTCAAAATGGATATCACGACAATTCGGGGTTGGAATTTTTGGAAAAAGCGGGTATTGAAGTAGCTCAAATTCAAGATTTAGAATAAACTAATAAAAGATACCGAAACTACTTCGGCATAAAATGAAATCAAAAAAAAATATATTTACCAATACTTCTTTTCTCCTGTATTGCCTTGGGGATAATAATTGGGGGTATGATAAATTTTCCCAACCGAACCTTATCTTCAAAAACAGCCAACAAAATTAAACTCAGTCGATTAATTGACTTCATCGATGATGAATATGTGGATGCAGTTAATTCTGATTCTATAGTTGACCTCACCGTTAATAGTATTTTAGCCAATCTTGACCCCCATTCCGTTTACATTTCGCCAAGTGAGCAATCCACAGAAGCAGAATCGATGAAGGGAAATTTTGTGGGCATTGGAGTAAATTTTTATATGTACAATGACACCGTTGCAGTTGTGAAACCCTTAGCTAATGGTCCTGCCGAAAAAGCAGGAATTCAAGCTGGCGATAGAATTCTTTATGCCGATAACACCAAACTTTACGGCAGAAAATTACCGTCGGATAGTCTCTTTAATAAACTAAAAGGAGCGGAAGGTTCGGAAGTGCTTTTGACCCTTTATAGAAAAAGCATAAATAAAAAAATTAAGATTAAAGTAATCCGAGATGTAGTTCCTATAAAAAGCGTGGCTGCTTCTTTACTCCTAAACAAAAATACCGGTTATATCAAAATAGATCGTTTTGCCGAAAGCACTTACGATGAATTTAGAACAGGTTTAGAGAATTTAAAGAAACAAGGCACCACCTCATTGATTATAGATCTTAGAGAAAATGGCGGCGGTTATTTAGAAAAAGCCGTTGAGATTGTGGATGAACTTTTGAAAAATAATGAACTTATTGTTTTTACCAAAAACAGAAAAGGCATCATCAACAAAACTTTTGCAACAGATGAAGGTATTTTTGAAACCGGAAAAATCTATGTGTTGATAGACGAAAACTCAGCTTCGGCGAGTGAGATTCTTGCTGGGGCTATTCAAGATAATGACAGAGGAATTATTGTAGGTCGTCGTTCTTTTGGAAAAGGATTGGTGCAACGCGAAATGGATTTTGATGATGGCTCGGCTGTGCGGTTAACCACGGCAAGATATTACACCCCAAGTGGTCGTTCTATTCAAAAACCTTATACAAAAGGACAAGGCGAAAAATACAGTCATGACTTTGAAACACGTTTTGAAAGTGGGGAATTATATCAAAAAGACAAAATGGTGATTGCTGATTCCTTAAAATTCAAAACCAAAAAAGGACGCATCGTTTATGGCGGTGGCGGTATAGTTCCCGATATTTTTGTGCCGCTTGAAGTTAAAAAAGGAGAAGAAAGTTTGGTTTATATTTTAAACTCTGGGCTTGTGGGTCATTTTGTATTTGAAGAATTGGACAAAAACAGAAACGCTTTTAAAAATTTGACTTTTGATCAGTTTTTGACAAAAATGGAAACTGAAAATAGTTATGTTCCCTATTTTAAAAAGTATTTGATGGACACCGGTTTAGACCAAAAAATGAGTGAAGATAAAGCCTTAGTGAAAAAATATATTTCTGCGGAATTTGCGCAACAACTCTTCGGTGAAAGTCAGTATTATCAAATAATTTTGAAAGATGATGCGATGATAAAAGCGGTGCTGAAGTAAAATTATTTCTTAATGCTATCGTGAATCTGCACATGAACGCCATTGTTCCAAAGTGTCAGAATATCAGTAGCCACAGCAGCGCCACTTCCGGCAGCAATGGTCAATTGACTTCGCCAACCTGCTAAAGTTCCCGTTACAAAAACCCCTTCGGTTACTTTATGGTCTTCGTTTTTAAGTTGGATTCTGTTTTTCTCAGCAATTACTTTTTGATGTGGCATTACAAATTGGTCCAACCCTTCAATCGCAAAGGGATTTCCGGCGCCAATTCCGATGACAATTATTTTAGAATGATAGCTGTTTTTATTGGTAGTAATTGTGAAATTTCCAACTACTCCTTCAACTTTTATAACTTTTTCTTCGGGAAGTTGAATAACGTGAGGATATAAATTGTGAAGCTGAGCAACGCTTTCGGTCAAGAGTTCCGAGCCCAATTTCCCAACTGGAATTCCATAGGCATTATTAAAAAGAGCCTCTTGAAGGGAGGAAGCTTTTTGATGGGTTAGGATTCCGATTTTTTTATCTATGGCAAACGCTTTGTGTTGTGCCGAACCCAAAACCAAAGCACATGACATTCCAGAAACGCCACCACCAATAATTAAAACATCAAACATGAATTATTGATTTTTTAGTTTCTCCTCAATCTTTTTAGACATTTTAAAAATCAGCAGTATGAAAACTGCACAGAATGAAGCTATAACTCCAACAAGTGCCACAAAACTATCTCCTTTAAAAGGGTTTTTGAAATCCAATAAAGTAATGTTAAAAACAATAAGCGCAAGGGCTAAAAATATTAATATCGTAGTAAAAATTTTCATGAAATAAATTTAGAGTGTAAAAATACTAAAATTGAGGTTATACAAATAGTCCTTTAACATTAGTTACAAATAATTTAACAGCAAAAGCCAAAAACCCCCATTATTGTTGTTGCAATTTCTCTAAAATCAAAATCCATGAGAATGTTTGTAATAAAATTAGCTTTTTACTCTTTCAAAACAACTTGAACCCATTTTTCATTTGTATTTTTGCGAGGAATTTTAAAATTCCTTTATGTTTCAACTTGGAAAAACAATAGTTTCTGAAGATATCCTCGAAAAAGATTTTGTGTGTAATCTTTCCGCTTGTCATGGCGCATGCTGCGTTGATGGTGATGCCGGAGCGCCTTTGAACGAAGATGAAATTAGAATTTTAGACTCAATTTATCCAAAAATTAAATCTTTTCTACGCAAGGAAGGCATCGAAGCCATTGAACGATTGGGGACTTGGGTTGTAGGAACCGACCAGGATATGGAAACCCCATTGATTGACAATAAAGATTGTGCCTATGTTATTTTTGATGGGAAAACAGCGCTTTGTGGCATCGAGCAAGCCTATAACCAAGGGATAATAGATTGGAAAAAACCAGTTTCCTGTCATTTATATCCCATTCGCGTTAAAGATTTTACCGAATTTGCTGCAGTGAATTATGACCGTTGGGACATTTGTGATCCCGCCTGTTCGTTGGGAAAAGAACTGGAAGTTCCCATCTATAAATTTGTAAAAGAAGCGTTGATTAGACGATTTGGGGAAGATTGGTATATGGAATTGGAAAAAGTCGCCGAAGATTTAAAAAAAGAGAAAATTAAAAAACCGACGCGTTAAAAAACGGACGGTTTTTTAGTGGAGAAGATGGGATTCGAACCCACGACTTCTTGCCTGCCAGGCAAACACTCTAACCAACTGAGCTACATCCCCAAAATGTTACGCAAATATACTATCTTTTTCGTTTTAAAAAAAGCACCCTATAAATTTCAAATCAAAATCATTACTATTTACTAAATTTGCAGCTTAAAATTATCACCATGAGTAAAATCAGAATTACCAAACAGTTTAGTTTTGAAACCGGACATGCGCTTTATGGCTATGACGGGAAATGCAAAAATGTTCATGGTCATAGTTACAAACTTTCGGTAACCGTTATTGGAACCCCTATTTTGGATACCAATAATGTGAAATATGGAATGGTCATTGACTTTTCCGATTTGAAAAAAATTGTGAGAGAAGAAATCGTGGACCAGTTTGATCATGCCACAGTTTTCAATAAAAATACCCCACACGTTGAACTTGCCAAAGAACTTTCCAATCGGGGACATCATGTAATTTTGGTAGATTATCAACCCACAAGTGAAAATATGGTGATTGAATTTGCTCAAAAAATTAAAAACCGTTTGCCTTCCGATATCAAACTCTTTTCCTTAAAACTGCAAGAAACCGAAACGTCTTTTGCCGAGTGGTATGCTTCGGATAATTAATAATTCCCTAGTGCTTTTCTCTTGTTCTCGATACTTTTTGTTGCGTCACTTCGAGTGTTCCTACTCGTCGGAATGTATCGAGAAGCAACAACAAAAAACTCGAACTAACGAGAAAAATATTATATTTGAATTATAATTGACATTCATGCAAATTTCACCCAACAAAAAAATATACTTTGCTTCCGACCAACATTTTGGCGCACCAACGCCCGAAGCAAGTTTCCCACGCGAACAAAAGTTTGTGGCATGGCTTGATGAAGTAAAAAAAGATGCCGAATGTATTTTTCTGCTTGGCGATTTGTTTGATTTTTGGTTTGAATACAAAACGGTAGTTCCCAAAGGTTTCGTGAGAGTTTTGGGCAAATTAGCCGAAATTCGCGACAGTGGCATCCCTATTTATTTCTTTGTGGGCAACCACGATTTGTGGATGAATGATTATTTCCAAAAAGAACTGAACATTCCTGTGTATCACAACAACCAAGAATATACTTTTAACAACAAGACCTTCCTAATTGGTCATGGGGACGGAAAAGGACCCGGCGACAAAGGGTACAAGCGCATGAAAAAAGTGTTTACTAATTCCTATTGCAAATGGGTTTTTCGGTGGTTACATCCTGATTTTGGCGTGAAATTAGCACAACATCTTTCTGTAAAAAACAAACTCATTTCGGGTGATGCCGATGTGAAATTCCTTGGCGAAGACAACGAATGGCTAGTGCTTTACGCCAAAAAGAAACTAGAAACCAAGCATTACAACTATCTTATTTTTGGTCACCGTCATTTACCGATGGTGCTTACTGTGGGTGAAAACTCTGAGTATGTAAACCTTGGCGATTGGATTGGCTATTTTACTTATGGTGTTTTCGATGGAGAGCAATTTGAGTTGAAGGAGTATTAAACAATACTACCTCAAATCCTTCAACCGCAACTGTACCGTTACCGTTCCATTAAACTCATTTTCATCAATGTGGTAAACAATATCAAAAGGTTTTTGGTTTTTGGTGTCTTCCAATTTATCACCCATTCCAAAACCAATCGCGCCAATCCCTTCGGAGTTATTTTGTTTTACAAACAGTTTTAAATGTTCGTTGTCTTTTCCAAGTGGTTTGGCGTAACCCGTGTCTTTTACATTTTGGGTTAGAAAAACAGGCGCCATATTCAGTGGTCCAAAAGGTTCAAACTGGCTGAGAATCCGAATGAGTTTTGGAGAAATGTCGGTAAAATCAATTTCGGCATCTATGGAGATTTCGGGTGTTAGTAAATCGGGGTGAATGGTTTCTTCTACGATTCTTTCAAATGCTTCTTTGAAAGCAATATAATTTTCTTCTCTCAACGTCATGCCTGCCGCATACATATGTCCGCCAAATTGGTCGAGATGTTCTGCACACGCTTCAAGTGCATTGTACACATCAAAATCTTTCACCGAGCGTGCCGAAGCCGCCAACTTATCTCCGCTTTTTGTAAAAACAATGGTGGGACGATAATAGGTTTCTATTAATCTCGACGCCACAATACCAATCACCCCTTTGTGCCAATTCTCTTGATAAACAACCGTTGTAAAACCTTTTGTTTCGTCATTTGTGGTGATTTGAGCCAAGGCTTCAATGGTGATTTTCTTATCTAAATCTTTTCTGTCGGTGTTGTATTGCTCAATTTCGGAAGCAAATTGCTCCGCTTGTTTTAAGTCATATTCGGTCAATAATTCTACCGCATGATTGCCATGTTTTATTCTTCCCGCAGCATTAATTCTTGGGGCAATAATGAAAACAACATCGGTAATCGTCAAAACTTTCTTCTTTACATTTTGACCCGAGACCGAAGGTCGAACAGACGAAGCAATTAACGCTTTTATCCCCGGACGCGGTTCGGTGTTAATCACTTCCAAACCAAACTTTGCCAAAATTCTATTTTCACCAGTAATGGGAACAATGTCGGCACCAATGGCTGTGGCAACCAAATCCAAATACAAAACCAAATCATCAATGGTTTGGTTCCTATTTTGGCCTAAAGCTTGAATGAGTTTAAATCCTATACCACAACCGCAAAGTTCATCGTAGGGATACAAACAATCGTTGCGTTTTGGGTCGAGCACCGCAACAGCATTGGGCAATTCATTTCCTGGACGGTGGTGATCACAAATGATGAAATCGATGTTTTTTTCCTTCGCGTAAGCAACATGATCTATCGATTTTATTCCACAATCCAAAGCAATAATCAACGAAAACCCATTGTCATCAGCAAAATCAATTCCTTTAAAAGAGATACCGTAACCTTCGTCATAACGATCAGGAATGTAAGTCGCAACATTAAGATAATAACTTTTTAAATAGCTTGAAACCAACGAAACCGCTGTTGTTCCATCTACATCATAATCGCCAAAAACGAGAATGTTTTCGTTGTTGTCAATGGCTTTTTCAATTCGGGAAACCGCTTTATCCATATCTTTCATGAGATACGGATTATGCAAATCATCCAAACTCGGGCGAAAAAAAGTGCGCGCTTCATCAAATGTAGCAATACCTCGTTGGATTAAAAGTGCGGCAACGAGTTCGTCAACATTGAGTTGTGAAGCCAATTTTTTTACACTTTCTTCAGAAGGTTTTGGTTTGAGTGTCCAGCGCATAGATAATTATAAATTACGATTTTGAAATATAAAAGTAAGAAAAATAATTTAAAAACAAGTCTTCAATTTGTTCTTAAAAACTCAAATTATTATTCATTACTTTTGATGTCTTATTTTTTATCAAAATACCATGCAAATTCAAGGTCAAATTGTAGATATCAAAAACAAACGAATTTATTCGGGGGAAGTTACCATAGAAAACGGGAAGATTATTTCGGTCACAGAAAAAAACCACAATATTCTTCAATATATTCTTCCCGGATTTATCGATGCACATATTCATATTGAAAGCTCCATGTTGGTGCCTTCAGAATTTGCAAGATTGGCCGTGCTTCACGGAACAGTTGCTACCATATCTGATCCTCATGAAATTGCAAACGTCCTTGGAAAAGAAGGTGTGTATTATATGATTGAAAACGGCAAAAAAACACCTTTTAAATTTCATTTTGGTGCGCCTTCATGTGTTCCTGCTACATTTTTCGAAACAGCAGGGGCTGTTATTGATTCCGAACAAATAAAGGAATTAATGGCACATCCTGATATTTATTACTTGGCCGAAATGATGAATTATCCGGGAGTTTTATTTGATGATGCTGAAGTTTTAAAGAAAATTGAATGGGCAAAATATTATGGAAAACCTGTTGATGGTCATGCTCCAGGATTACGTGGCGAACCAATAAAAAAATATATTGCGGCAGGAATAACCACCGATCATGAATGTTTTACTTATGATGAAGCGCAAGAGAAATTATCGCTTGGTATGAAAGTGATTATTCGAGAAGGAAGTGCAGCAAAAAACTTCAATGCATTGATAGATTTATTGCCCGAACATTATGAAAATATGATGTTTTGTTCGGATGATAAACATCCTGATGATTTGATTGTGGGACACATCAACTTGCTTTGCGCAAGAGCTGTAGCGAAAGGTATGGATATTTTTAAAATCCTTCAAATGGCGTGTGTTAATCCTGTACATCATTATAAAATGAATGTAGGTTTGTTGCAAGAAAACGACACTGCCGATTTTATTGTAGTGGAAGATTTAATTAATTTCAACGTAAAACAAACGTATATCAATGGGGAATTGGTTGCCGAAAACGGCCAATCCTTTGTAAAACATGTCCCGTTTGAAACACCCAATAATTTCAACGTTTCGGCAAAAGAATTAATTGATTTTGCGGTGCCAAGTTTAGCATTAAAAATTAGAGTGATTGAAGCCTTGGAAGGGCAATTAATTACCAAAGAAATTCATCACAAATCATTTCTTATTAACGGGAATCTTGTATCTGATACAGAAAATGACATCTTGAAAATGGCGGTTGTCAATCGCTATCAAAATACAAAACCTGCGATTGCTTTTATCAAAAATTTTGGATTAAAAAAGGGAGCTATTGCAAGTTCGGTGGCACACGATTGTCATAATATTGTGGTCGTTGGCACTTCGGACGAAGAAATTTTAAGTGCGGTAAATTTACTTATTGCCAATACCGGGGGTATTTGTGCCGTGAATGGTTCCGATAAAAAATCGTTAGCCTTACCTGTTGCTGGAATCATGAGTGATAAAGACGGTTGGGAAACTGGAAAACTGTATCAAGAAATAGATTGGATGGCAAAAGAATTAGGCAGTACGTTGAAAGCACCGTTCATGACCCTTTCGTTTATGGCTTTGTTGGTCATTCCCGATTTGAAATTATCCGACAAAGGATTGTTTAGCGGTAATAGTTTTTCGTTTGTGGATTTGGAAATTTAATTAGAAAATAGAGAAAAGATGAAAGAGAGAAGATAGACTTATTGTTCTAACATGTCTCGTTTCTTACTTCTTGTTTCTAAAATCTTTCCTCCAACCACAACCACAATTTCCCCTTTTGGAGGTTTGGCTTCAAAATGTTTTAAAACTTCAGCAACAGTACCCCGAACATTTTCTTCGTGCAGTTTGGACAATTCTCGAGAAACACAAATTGGTCGGTCTGCGCCAAAATAAGTAATAAATTCCGTCAAGGTTTTTACTAGTTTATGGGGCGAAACATATAAAATCATAGTTCGGGTTTCTTCGGCCAAAGCCAGATATCTGGTTTGTTTTCCTTTTTTATCGGGCAAAAAACCTTCAAAAACAAACTTATCATTGGGTAAACCACTATTCACTAATGCGGGAACAAAAGCGGTTGCTCCCGGCAAACATTCCACCTCAATTTTATTTTCTACACACGCTCGTGTCAATAAAAATCCAGGGTCGGAAATGGCTGGCGTACCTGCGTCGGAAATTAAGGCAATGGTTTCGCCTGCTTTCAATCGGGAAATTAAATTCTCGATGGTTTTATGCTCATTGTGCATATGGTGACTGTACATGTGTGTGCCAATCTCGAAATGTTTGAGAAGTTTTCCACTGGTTCTAGTGTCTTCAGCCAAAATCAAATCCACTTCTTTCAAAATGCGAATCGCCCGGAAAGTCATGTCTTCAAGATTGCCAATGGGCGTGGGAACGATGTAGAGTTTGGACATTTAAACGAATTTTTTCTCCACAATTTCCATAAACCGTTCGGCATAATCGTCTTTCCCTTCCCAATTATTATAATCCGGTTTTACCATATCGTTGATGAAGTTTTCGGCTTCTTCAAAAGTATCAAATGTGCTTAGTTGTGATAAAACACGGTTGTAATCTTCATTGCTATCGGCGAAAAGGAATTTTACAAAACCAACTCTATCGTTCAATCCAATGGAAATGCTTTTGGACATAGTGTCATTTAAAGCAACGATTTTGGGTTGGTTACTTTCAAACGCAGATTCTTGTGTTGAGAACAAAGAATTTGATGGTGATGAAACTTCATTGGGTTTCACAAAAACAGGATCAACATAGTTTTCGCCTAAAAAATCTTCAAAGGCTATTTGCTTTGTTTCGCTGACGATTTCATTCTCAGCCTCTTCCTCTTCCTCTTCTTCGTCCTCTAAGGTAAATTCAAAAGCAGGTTTAAAATAGGGCTCATCACTTGGTTTTTCTTCTTCATCTTCTTCAATTTCAGCAACAAGTTCTTCAACCTCATCCTCTTTTGCGTCTTCCATTTCCTCTACTTCGTCCTGTTCCATTTCAGAAATAGTAGCTGCTTCAGTTTCTTCATTCTCTTCTTCAATAACTACCACTTCATCTTCTATTTCTTCAACCTCTTCGATAATTTCTTCTTTGGCTTCCGCAACAACAGGAACCTCCAATTCTACAGTAATAGGTTCTTCCGCTTCAAAACTATTGGTTAACTTTTCTTCAATAACATCAACTGGAATTTCAGTTTTCAACATTTCGAAATTATCGCCATAAAACTTCAAAACAGCTAGTGTTTCGTATAATTTTTGAGTTTCTTTATACAATTGATCCACTTCCGATTTGTTTTTTAGCTTCAAAACTCGGTGGGCAATGCTAATTAATTCAGCTTCCAATCTTTTTTTCATAACTTTAATAATTATTATGTTTCTGCTTGAGTTATTTCAATAAATTTCTTCCCGTTGCTTTTATTTAGCCTATGGAAGAAGTGTCCTTAATTAAAAATTTTCTACATTTGAAACGACGAAAAAACAAAAATTTTTTAAGTCCGTTTGTTATCGTTACAAAGTAATAAAAACTATTCATTTTTAAAGGCTGAAAAATACAAAATGTTTCTCGAAAATACAGTAAATCATAAAGAACAATTTGGTTGGATTGAAGTTATTTGCGGTTCGATGTTTTCGGGCAAGACGGAAGAACTTATTCGTAGACTAAAAAGAGCACAATTCGCCAAGCAAAAAGTAGAAATTTTCAAGCCTTCTATTGATACGCGCTATGATGATGAAATGGTGGTTTCCCATAACAAAAATGAAATTCGTTCCAGCCCGGTTCCGGCCGCAGCCAATATTCGGATTTTAGCGCAAGGTTGTGATGTGGTTGGAATTGACGAGGCGCAATTTTTTGATGACGAAATTGTTTCGGTTTGCAATGACTTAGCCAATTCAGGCATTCGAGTAATTGTTGCCGGATTGGATATGGATTTTAAAGGCAATCCTTTTGGGCCCATGCCTGCGTTGATGGCAACTGCCGAATATGTTACTAAAGTTCACGCCGTTTGTACCCGAACAGGAAATTTAGCACATTATAGTTTTAGAAAAACAGACAATGATAAACTCGTAATGCTTGGAGAAACCGAAGAATACGAACCTTTGAGTCGGGCAGCTTATTTTAATGCTATGCGCGAAAATATGATTGTAAAAGATGCTGAAAATTTATCCAAAGACAAGCAATAAATTGAAATGACATTAACCCTTCAAAATATCATTCCAATCATTAAAGCCAAATGGGTTGGTAAAAATGATGACGCTATTATTGATTTTATTTCCATCGATAGCCGCTCATTGCAAAATGGTTCGGGCACGTTGTTTTTTGCTCTCACTGGACCCAATCATAATGGGCATCAATACATAGAAGAATTAATAGAAAAAGGGGTTGCTTATTTTGTGGTGACCAAAATTCCAGAACATTTAAAGGAGAAAGCTAATTTTCTTGTTGTAGAAAATACCTTAGATGCCTTGCAAAAAATTGCGGCTTTCTATAGAAATCAATTTGATTTACCGATAATTGGAATAACAGGAAGCAATGGGAAAACCATTATAAAAGAATGGTTAAATTTTCTTTTAAGCCCAGATTATAACATCATTCGAAGCCCAAAAAGTTTTAATTCACAAGTCGGGGTCCCTCTTTCGGTTTTAGGAATTAATGAAAAACATAATTTAGGAATTTTTGAAGCGGGGATTTCCATGATAAATGAAATGGGGAAAGTTCAAAAAATTATCCAGCCTACGATTGGTATTTTAACCAATATTGGTCCCGCTCACGATGAAGGTTTTAGTAGTATTGGAGAAAAAATTAGCGAAAAATTAAAGCTTTTCTCTTCTGTGAATGTTTTGATTTTAAATAAAAACAAAACTATAAAAGCCTTTTTAAATCCCACTATAAAAACGTTTTGTTGGAGTTCCGAATTTAAAGATGCCGATGTCTTTGTAACCAAAAAAAAAATTGACGAACTCACCGAATTACAAATCACTTATTTAGAGGAAACTTTCCCCGTAATTATTCCTTTTCAAGACCAAGCATCCGTTGAAAACGCAATTCATTGTATTATGACGATGCTCTATTTTGGATACAATTACAAAGTAATTCAAACCCGAATGCAATTGTTGTATCCCGTTGAAATGCGCTTAAAAGTGAAAAACGGCATTAATAATTCGACCATTATTGACGATAGTTATAGTTCGGACTTTCAGTCGTTAAAAATTGCTTTGGACTTTCTGGAACATCAAAAACAACACAAAAAGAAAACCATCATTTTATCCGATATTTTTCAAAGCGGATTAAGCAATGACGAACTGTATTCCCAAGTTTCACAATTGATTATTTCCAATAAGATTAATCGTGTTATTGGCATTGGAGAAACCATTTTTGACTATAAGAACAAGTTTATTAATAGCACCGTTTTTAAAAATACAGATGATTTTATTCATGCTTTTGAAAGTTTGAATTTTGAAAATGAAACCATTTTAGTAAAAGGCGCCAGAGATTTTCACTTTGAAGAAATCGTGGCTGCGCTGGAAGAAAAAATACATGAAACCGTTTTAGAAATTAATCTCAATGCCATTAGTCACAACTTAAATTTTTTTAAATCGAAGCTTGCTCCAAAAACCAAATTGATGGTGATGGTTAAAGCATTTGGTTATGGAAACGGCGGATTTGAAATTGCAAAATTACTCGAGCATCACAAAGTGGATTATCTTGGTGTGGCTTTTGCCGATGAAGGCATCTCTTTAAAAAGCGCTGGAATTCATCTTCCTATCATGGTTTTGAATCCGGAAACCACAAGCTTTTCTGCTATTATTCAAAATCAATTGGAACCTGAGATATATTCTATTAAAGGATTAAAATCTTTTTTAAAGATTGCCGAACAAAAAAATTTACACCATTTCCCAATTCATATAAAATTGGATACAGGAATGCATCGATTGGGTTTTGAAGAAAATAATTTGGGCGAGTTGATTGCTACCCTTCAAGGAAATGAAAACGTAAAAGTGAAAAGCATATTATCCCACATGGCAACAAGTGATGATTTAGAACATCCGGAATTTGCGTTGTCACAAATTGAATTGTTTGAAAAATTATCAGGCAAATTGATGGCTGAATTAGAAATAAATCCAATTCGACACATTTTGAACACATCGGGAATTTCGAATTTCCCTCAAGCACAATATGACATGGTGCGTCTTGGCATTGGAATCTACGGGATTTCCAACGATCCGTCCGAACAAAAAGAATTGGAAAACGTAGGCACTTTAAAATCGATAATCTCACAAATTAGAACCATTCAAAAAGGAGAAAGTGTTGGATATGGCCGACGATTTATTGCTTCCGACGAAACCAAAATTGCTACCATTCCAATTGGTTATGCCGATGGAATATGGAGAAGTTGGGGCAATGGATTGGGTTATGTAACCATAAATGATAAAAAAGCAACAATCGTTGGCAGCATTTGCATGGATATGCTAATGGTGGATGTTACCAATATTGATTGTAAGGAAGGGAACTCCGTCATTATTTTTGGTGAAAATCCATCGGTGGCTTTTATGGCAAAACAACTGAACACAATTCCCTATGAAATTTTAACCAGCATTTCTCAAAGGGTTAAAAGAGTTTTTTACAGAGAATAAATTCTTGTTTTTTTCTTAAAAATTTTATGTTGTTAAAAATTTAACTATTTTAGTTGTATTAATTAACCAATTAAACAGACAAATTATGGGATTTTTTGCGGATTTTAAAGCCTCTTTAATGAAAGGCGATGTATTAAGTTTAGCAACTGCGGTTGTTATTGGTGGTGCATTTGGAAAAATTGTAGGTTCGGCAGTAGACGATGTTATTATGCCAATTGTTGGTTTAATTACTGGCGGAATTGATTTTACAACCAAGTTTGTTACTTTGGATGGTAACAGTTATGATAACTTAGCCAAAGCCAAAGAAGCCGGAGCTGCTGTTATTACTTATGGCAACTTAGTTCAGGCCATTATCAACTTCGTTATTATAGCATTTTTCATTTTTGTTGTTTTACGTGCTGCCGAAAAAGCAAAGAAGAAAGAAGAAGCAGTTGCTGCCGCTCCTGCCGGACCTTCACAAGAAGAATTGCTAACACAAATCAGAGATTTACTTAAAAAATAATACCGCTACATTAAATATTCTAACCAAATCCCGCCCAAAAGCGGGATTCTTCTTTTTTTAGAAAGTTTGCAAACCAATTGATTTTCTCTATACTTTTGTACTTCAAAAAAAATTTAACTCGTTAAAAATAAATATATGAAAGTTGCTGTAGTTGGCGCAACCGGAATGGTTGGAGAAGTAATGCTCAAAGTGTTAGCGGAAAGAAATTTTCCTTTAACCGAATTAATTCCTGTAGCTTCTGAAAAATCGGTTGGAAAGGAAATCGAATTCAAAGGAAAAAAATACAAAGTAGTAGGCATGCAAACGGCAGTCGACATGAAAGCAGATATTGCTTTGTTTTCTGCTGGCGGCGAAACTTCTTTAGAATGGGCACCCAAATTTGCGGGAGCAGGAACCACTGTTATTGATAATTCTTCGGCTTGGAGAATGGATCCTACTAAAAAGTTGGTCGTTCCTGAAATCAATGCTTCTTTATTGACTAAAGAAGACAAAATTATTGCCAATCCCAACTGCTCTACCATTCAAATGGTATTAGTATTAGCCCCTTTGCATAAAAAATACAACATCAAACGCGTCATTGTTTCTACCTACCAATCCATTACAGGAACTGGTGTAAAAGCGGTGCAACAATTGGAAAATGAATACGCTGGCGTAAAAGGCGAAATGGCCTATAAATATCCCATTCATCGCAATGCCATTCCGCAATGCGATAGTTTTGAGGAAAACGGTTATACCAAAGAAGAGATGAAATTGGTTCGGGAAACGCAAAAAATAATAGGCGATAAAACCATTGCGGTTACGGCAACTGCGGTTCGTGTGCCTATTGTTGGCGGACATAGTGAAGCGGTGAATGTGGAATTTTCTAATGATTTTGATGTGAATGAAGTTAGAAACATTTTACACCACACATCGGGAATTGTGGTTCAAGATAATAATGATACTTATACGTACCCAATGCCAATGTATGCACAAGGGAAAGACGATGTTTTTGTTGGCAGAATTCGTCGTGATGAAAGTCAGCCCAATACATTAAATATGTGGATTGTTGCGGATAATTTACGAAAAGGGGCCGCTACCAATACAATTCAAATTGCAGAATATTTGGTGGCAAATAAATTAGTGTAAAAATTCTTTATACATAAAATCCGTTTGATAGCAACATCCTTAAATTATGTTAAAGTCAAACGGATTCTTTTTTTAGATTGTTACATTTGTCCCGATGAAGAAAAAAATTACCTTAGTAAGTTTATCGTTTTCAATAATGGTTATGGCTGCAATTCTTTTGCAGTCGCTTCACTCTTATCATCATTTGGAAAAGTTTCTTTCAGAAAAACATTGTCATCATAAACACACTAAAAATAAAACAGAAATTAATCACAACCACCACAATTTTGATCATTGTTTTGTTTGCGAATTTGCTTTAAGTAACTATACCAACACATCTTTTTTCTCTTTTGATTTCAAAAAATTAACCCTTCACGCTTCTTATGCTGTTTCTTATTCCAAAGAAATAAGCCAATATTTCAAAGGCAGTCTTTTTGCCCTTAGAGCTCCTCCTAGTTTTATTGTTTAAACTGAAATTTTTTCGGAAACTTTTAATTTTTATCCATAAAACAAATTTATGAAATCATATTATACCGCACTTTTGTTAGTGCTATCGTTATTTGCATCTGCTCAAAACAAAATCGTCGGAACTATATCCGACAAAGAAAATAAAGTTTTATCCAACGTAATTATTTCTTTACCTGAAATCCATAAAGAAACTATTTCGGATGAAAACGGAAAATATATTTTAAACAATTTGCCAAAAGGAAAATTTAAAATTGACTTTTCAATGGTGGGCTATGCCACTCAAACAAATGAAATAACCCTTTCCGAAAAAGAAACCACTTTTAATATCACTTTGGAAGAAAGTATTGTTCACATGGACGAAGTAATTGTTTCTACTGCTTTCAATAAATTGCAATCTCAAAATGTGATGAAAGTAGAGCATCAAACTTTAAAATCTTTACAGCAAAAAGGCACCGCTACATTAATTGAAGGATTGGCAACTATTCCAGGTGTTTCACAAGTCTCTACAGGAACTTCCGTAGGAAAGCCTGTCATTCGTGGGTTAAGTGGTAATCGAGTTTTGGTTTATTCGCAAGGCGTTCGTTTGGAAAATCAGCAATTTGGGGAAGAACATGGTTTGGGTTTGAATGATGCCGGTGTGGAAAGTGTTGAAGTGATTAAAGGTCCAGCTTCGTTACTTTATGGTTCGGATGCGCTTGGTGGTGTTTTGTATTTTAATCCCGAAAAGTTTGCAAAAGCGGGTGATTTCAAAACCGATTTTAGTCAGCGTATATTCTCAAATACGTTGGGAAGTAACACCTCATTAGGCATAAAAACCTCAACCGATATATGGAAATTTTTGGTTCGAGGTAGTTACAACACCCATTCCGATTATCAAATTGCCGATGGTGATAGAGTGACCAACACGCGCTATAATGAAACCGATTTTAAAACTGGGATTGGCTTTTTTAACACTAGTTTTTCAAGTGTTTTGAGATACAACTTCAACAAACTTGATTTAGGAATTCCCGAAAATGGTATTGCGGAACAGTCTATCAGTAAAAAAACATTATTTCCGAAACAAGGTGTCAATAATCACATTGTAAGTTTACACAATAATTTCTTTTTCAAAAACTCCAAAATTGATGCCGATTTGGGTTATATTTTTAATGACCGAAGTGAATTTGCGGACAGCAACGTTGCCGTTTTGCACATGAAATTGCGAACTTTTAATTATGATTTAAAATATTATTTGCCGAAAATCGGTAAGATTGAATCGATTGTTGGTGTTCAAGGAATGCGCCAAACCAACGTCAATTCGGGCGAGGAATTATTAATCCCCGATGCTGTCACCAATGACTTTGGTGTTTTTGGAACTGCCAATTACGAATGGGGAAATAACAATGCACTTCAGGCGGGAATTCGTTTTGATAAAAGAAATGTTGCTACCGAAACCCATGGCATTATTGGTCAAGAAGGTTATTTTGAAGCCATCACAAAATCATTTGACAGTTTTAATTCCTCTTTGGGTTATAAAACCAATTTGACAGATAATTTCACTTTAAGATTAAACTTAGCTTCTGGTTTTCGGGCTCCCAATTTAGCCGAATTAACTTCAAACGGTGTTCATGAGGGAAGTAATCGTTATGAAATTGGAAATGCAAATTTAAGAAACGAACAAAATTTCCAAACCGATTTAAATTTGGAATATGGCAGTTCTCATTTTGAATTATTTGCTAATGGATTTTACAATCATATCAACAATTATATTTTCATTTCGCCAAACGGAAATGTTATTGATGGCAATGATGTTTATGATTATGTTCAAGCAAATGCTGCTTTATATGGTGGTGAAGCCGGAATTCATTTTCACCCTCATCCTTTGGATTGGCTCCATTTTACAAGTAGTTTTGAAACGGTTATTGGCCAAAAGCAAAACGGCGATAACTTACCTTTAATTCCCGCCAATAAATGGAACAATATTTTGAAAGTGGAATTTAAAAGTAAAAAATGGTTGGATGAAGGATTTGCTACTTTAAATGTAGAGCGTACTTTTTCTCAAAATAAGTATAGTGCGTTTGAAACTAAAACCAATGATTACACATTGGTAAATTTAGGGTTAGGAGGCAAAATTTCCTTCAACAAAACTGTTTTTAATGTGAACTTAAATACCAATAATGTATGCAACAAAACCTATGTTTCTCATCTTTCCCGATTAAAAACAGATGGCATCCCTAACATAGGAAGAAATATAGTTTTTGGAATTAGTTTTGTGATTTAAAAAGGAGTTGATCAAATATTAATATTCAATTTTCCCAGTTTGTCGCATAACACGAAGGATTTTGTCTTTTCTCTTATTAATATACGATGATGAATTTGCGGCTTTAAATTTTCTTGGATTTGGTAAAATAGCCGCGATTCCTGCGGCTTCATTTCTTGATAAATTTACTGCCTCTTTTTTGTACCAATATTGTGCTGCAGCTTGTGCTCCATATATTCCATCGCCCATTTCAATACTGTTCAAGTATACTTCCATGATGCGTTCTTTCCCCCAAATTAATTCGATAAGCACCGTGAAATATGCTTCTAGCCCTTTTCTGATATAACTTCTGCCTTGCCAAAGAAAAACATTTTTTGCTGTTTGTTGTGAAATTGTACTTCCTCCTTTTATTTTTCTTCCTCTATTGTTATTTTTAAATGCTTTTTGCATTGCATTAAAATCAAACCCGTGATGTTTTAAAAAATAACCATCTTCGCTTGCAATTACGGCTTTTTGAAGGTTTGGAGAAATGTCTTCTAAAGATTCCCAATCGTGATTAAGGTAGGCTTCTTTGCCTTCAATTTTATTTTCAATAGCTCTTGTTATCATTAAAGGCGTGAATGGAATTGGCACCCATTTAAAAATAATAACAGATAAAATTGACAAAGCAAAAAACCATAACATTACTTTCCATAAAAACTTATAAATCTTTCTTACCATAATAATTATTTAAACTAAATCCGCCAATTCTTGACCAATTAAACTTCCAATTGCAACTCCCATTCCGCCTAGTCTCACACCGCAATATACGTTTTCAGATAATTGCTCAACGATTGGATTTTTACTAGACCCTAATCCCATTATACCACTCCATCGATGCGCAATTTTAAAATCTGTATTTGGTAAAATTACTTCATTTAATAATTGCTCCAATTTATTTTGTATTAAATCTGTCTGAGCAAATTGGGTAGTTGTTTCTCCTTCAAAGTCTAGGTTTCTCCCACCACCTAGGAGAATTCTATCGTCAATATTTCTAAAATAATAATAGCCTTTATCCAAATGGAAAGTCCCTTTGATATCAAGATTTTTAATTGGTTCAGTAATTAAAACTTGCGCTCTTGCTGGTTTTACAGCATCATTGGTTAGTTGACCTGCAAAACCATTGATAGCAAAAAATACTTTTTTAGAATCAAAACTAAATTCTCCCAATGCGATTTCGACGCTTTCTTTTTTATCAACAAAAGAAGTGACTTCAACTTGGGTTAAAACTAAAATATTATGCGTGATGGCTTCTTTAAAAAGCGCTTGCATCATATTTCCTGTATCGATTTGGGCTTCAAAAGGGTTAAAAATTAGATATTCCTGAATTCCTTGAAAATCAAATCGATTCATATCTTTAGCAAAAACATCCTTCTTAAAAAATGGTTGTAGCAATTCATTTATAAGAGGTAATTTTTGTAAGCATTCATTATAGGAACTTTCATGTTCTTTTAAAAACAATTCAAAACCTCCATAAGGTTTTAAATCAATTGCCACATCTCCAAGCCTTTTTCGTAAAATTTGTAATCCA
This sequence comes from uncultured Bacteroidota bacterium, assembly GCA_903842575.1. Taxonomy (GTDB): domain Bacteria; phylum Bacteroidota; class Bacteroidia; order Flavobacteriales; family Flavobacteriaceae; genus Flavobacterium. Next base: position 47,179 of record CAIMMM010000122.1, read on the forward strand.
TCCCGCCGTTTTTGAATGAGTTGTACTACCTCTTCTTCCGAATGTGATTTTAAGTCTTCTATAATTTCTGAAAGACTACCAAAACAAGCAAAACCTGCGTTTTTTGTACTTGCTCCTTGTGGCAATAATCCTTTTTCTAGGACTAAAATTTTGCTGTTGGGAAATCGTTCTTTTAATTGTAAAGCACAATGCAACCCAACAATACCGCTACCAACAATGGTGTAATCCACATTAGTAAACCAATTTTTAAGTTCCCAATAACTCAAATTCATTTTGAAAATTTTTATAAAAATAGTTTTTTTTATCAAAATAAAAGTTAGAAAATAGTTTTGTTTTTTTTCGTTAATCGCAA
>CAIMMM010000123.1 GCA_903842575.1 uncultured Bacteroidota bacterium
ATAATAAGAAAATAAATAATGTTTGGGACAAAAATCAAATTAGCAAATAGAATTCCGGGTTTAGATTTGGCAAGATCTATGGCTATTTGTTTAGTTGTTTTTTCTCATACTTTATGGATTAGCAATAACTACCCATCGGTAATCAGTTGGTTAATGCAACTTAGTGGCACTATTGGTGTTGAAATTTTCTTTGTGATTAGCGGGTTTCTTATCGGTAAGATAATTTATAAATTAATCCTAAAAGATAATTTTACGCTGAAGGATGTTTACGGTTTTTGGGTAAGAAGATGGTTTAGAACGCTACCCAATTACTATTTTGTCTTATTGCTAAATGTGCTAGTTTGGTATTTAATTTTCAGTGAAATCCCAAAGAAATTGTATCTGTATGTGGTTTATTTACAAAACTTCACCACGAGCTCACCTGCCTTTTATCGAATTTCATGGAGTTTGGCTGTTGAACAGTTTTGTTATATCATCGGTCCCTTATCCTTGTTTTTTTTAATTCGAATTTTTCCAAAAAAAGAAAAAAAACACTTGTTTTTAAACATGAGTTTGGGAGTTATTGTGTTGTTTATTCTCATACGATATAGGTTTTCACTAATTCATACCATTACTTCTATTGGCGACTGGAATGAGAATTTGAGGAAAGTTACACTTTACCGTTTGGACGCCATTTATTATGGTTTTGTAGCTTTTTATAGTATCACTAATATTCCCATTGGTATTCTTGCTAGAAAAGCACTTTTTATTTTGGGTTTAGTAGCCATTATAATACTTCATTTTGTTATTTTTTATATCGGTATTAGAGCAGAAGAATATCCCATTTTTTTTAATGTTTTCTATTTATCACTTAATTCTATTGCTATTTGTTGTTTGTTACCCTATTTAATAAATCTCGAAATTCAATCGCTTCTTTTTTTAAAGTGGATTACGCTGATTAGCGTGCTTTCCTATAGTATTTATTTGTTGCATTACACTATTATTTTGCACAGCTTGAAAACAATTTTTCCTTCAGAATCCTTATCGGGGATGCTATTATTTATATATACCATAACCTATTGGTTACTAGTTTTAGTATTTTCCTATCTGCAATACCGATTTTTCGAGAAACCCATGACCGATTTAAGAGATAAATAGGTAAGAATACTCAATTTTCACACTTTAAAATTGGATATCCATAAATATTTTATGGCAATAGCTGGTTTTCCATAAATATTCGCAATCAAAGGGTATATTTAATGAAAATGGCATTATAATAAAACAACGTTTTCGTAAATTTGCATCGCAAACAAATTAACCTATTTTATTATGGCTTTTGATATTGAAATGATTAAAGAAGTGTACGCAAATATGGCTACTCGTGTTGATAAAGCACGAGAGTTAGTTGGGCGTCCACTTACACTAACGGAAAAGATTTTATATTCACACCTTTGGTCTAAAACACCTAATGAGGTTTTTAAAAGAGGAGCAGATTATGTCGATTTTGCTCCGGATAGAGTAGCTTGTCAAGACGCAACAGCTCAAATGGCTTTACTGCAATTTATGCACGCAGGGAAAAAGACAGTTGCTGTTCCTACAACGGTACATTGTGATCACTTAATTCAAGCAAAAGAGGGCGCTAAAACAGATTTGGCTTTTGCTAACAAACAATCTAAAGAAGTTTTTGATTTTCTTTCTTCCGTTTCAAATAAATATGGCATTGGTTTTTGGAAACCAGGATCTGGAATTATTCACCAAATCGTTTTAGAAAATTATGCGTTCCCGGGAGGAATGATGATTGGCACCGATTCACATACTGTAAATGCTGGTGGATTAGGGATGCTTGCCATTGGAGTTGGTGGTGCTGATGCTGTTGATGTAATGTCAGGAATGTCATGGGAATTAAAATTCCCCAAATTAATAGGGATTAAATTAACAGGGAAATTAAACGGATGGTCATCTCCAAAAGATGTCATTCTAAAAGTTGCCGACATACTTACCGTTAAAGGTGGGACAGGTGCTATTGTTGAATATTTTGGCGAAGGGGCCATTAACATGTCCTGTACTGGTAAAGGAACGATTTGTAATATGGGTGCAGAAATTGGAGCAACCACTTCAACTTTTGGGTATGATGATTCCATGAGAAGATATTTAGCGGCTACAGGCCGTCAGGATGTTGTGGATGCAGCCGATAAAGTTGCCAATTACTTAACAGGCGATGCCGAAGTTTATGCTAATCCGGAACAGTATTTTGATCAATTAATCGAAATCAATCTTTCCGAATTGGAGCCGCATATTAATGGGCCTTTTACTCCAGATAGAGGAACGCCGGTTTCTAAAATGAAAAACGAAGCCACTGCAAATGGTTGGCCAATAAAAGTCGAATGGGGTTTAATTGGTTCATGCACCAATTCTTCCTACGAAGATATGTCGCGCGCTGCCTCTATTGTTGAGCAAGCGGTGACACACGGAATTACACCAAAAGCTGAATTTGGTATCAATCCGGGTTCAGAACAAATTAGATACACTATCGAAAGAGACGGAATCATTGCCACTTTCGAAAAAATGGGAACTAAAGTTTTCACCAATGCTTGTGGTCCTTGTATTGGACAGTGGGATAGAGCAGGAGCAGAAAAAGGAGAAAAAAATACGATTGTTCATTCTTTCAATCGTAATTTTTCTAAACGTGCCGATGGTAATCCAAATACCCATGCTTTTGTAACCTCCCCCGAAATGGTTGCTGCATTAGCAATTGCTGGGAGGTTGGATTTTAATCCAATCACGGATACATTATTAAATGATAAAGGAGAAGAAGTGAAATTAAATCCTCCAAAAGGAGATGAATTACCATCAAAAGGATTTGATGTTGATGATGCTGGTTTTCAAGCTCCAGCCGAAGATGGTTCTGGAGTACAAATTTTGGTAAGTGAAACTTCGGATAGATTACAGTTGTTAGCACCATTTGATGCTTGGAATGGTAAAAACATTACAGGGGCAAAACTTTTGATCAAAGCGTTTGGAAAATGCACTACCGATCATATTTCCATGGCGGGACCTTGGTTACGATTTCGTGGACATTTAGATAATATTTCAAATAACATGTTAATTGGTGCGGAAAATGCTTTTAACCAAAAAGCAAATTCTGTAAAAAACCAATTAACGGGTGCTTATGATACTGTTCCTGCTGTGGCAAGAGCCTATAAAGCGGCTGGAATTTCATCAGTAGTTGTAGGGGATCATAATTATGGTGAAGGATCTTCAAGAGAACACGCTGCCATGGAACCTCGTTTCCTAGGTGTAAAGGCGGTGCTAGTAAAGTCATTTGCTCGTATTCACGAAACGAATTTGAAAAAACAAGGAATGCTAGGATTGACTTTTGCTAACGAAGCGGATTATGATAAAATTCAGGAAGACGATACCATTAACTTCAACGATTTAGTTGATTTCGCACCGGGAAAACCATTAACACTAGAATTTGTTCACGCTGACGGTTCTAAAGATATAATTTTAGCTAACCATACCTATAACGATAGCCAAATTGGCTGGTTTGTTGCAGGATCTGCTTTAAATTTAATAGCCGCTGGGAAAGCATAGTTTAGAAATAGAATACTATTAAAAACGTTCAGTTATTGCTGAACGTTTTTATTTTACGAAAACCAATTTTCAGTTCAATAGAATCTAATGGTATTATAATTTTAATTTCAAAAATAAAAACACAGTTCAGTTACCTTAAATCTAAATTGTTTCAATAAATTTGCTCCTTATTTCAAAAAGCTTGAAAAAAGAATTAGTTGTTATTACTGGGGGTCCGGGCACTGGAAAAACCACAATCATCGATGGTCTCATCGAACAAGGTTACTCGTGTTTTCCTGAGATATCTCGCCAAATAACGCTAGAAGCCAAAAAACAAGGCATCGAACAGCTATTTCTTGAAAAGCCCTTACTCTTTAGTGAACTACTTCTTGAAGGAAGAAAAAAACAATTCAATAACGCTATTCATGATCAAGCGGAAATAGTATTCCTAGACAGGGGAATTCCTGATATATTGGCTTATATGCATTATATAGGCGATAGTTATCCTGCTTTTTTTGACCAAGCGTGCAAAGAACACAATTATGCAAAAGTGTTTGTGCTTCCCCCATGGCAAGAAATTTACACCAGCGATGAAGCGAGATATGAAAACTACGAACAAGCCAAACTTATCTTTGATCACCTTTTAGAAACGTATCAAAAGTATGGTTACAATCTAATAGAAGTCCCCAAAGGAACGCTGGAAGAGCGCATTTTTTTTATATTAAATGAGTTGAAGTAAATTAATTATCGTAATTTGTATTCGTAATTAATTATTCAACAATGGCCAAACCATTAGAAATCCTTCAACAATACTGGAAACATGATGCGTTTAGAACTCCGCAGGAAGCCATTATTACAGCTGTTTTAGAAGGGAATGATGCTTTTGCATTGATGCCAACAGGTGGTGGAAAATCTATTTGTTTTCAAGTGCCAGCCATGATGCAAGAAGGACTTTGTTTGGTTATTTCTCCATTGGTTGCTTTAATGAAAGACCAAGTTCATCACCTTCAAAATCGGGGTATAAAAGCCATTGCTTTAACAGGAGGTATTTATCAGGATGAAATCATTAATTTATTAGACAATTGTGAGTTTGGAAATTATAAATTTCTATACTTATCTCCAGAAAGATTACAAAACGATTGGATTTTAGAACGTATTAAAAATTTGCCCATTAATTTAATTGCTATTGATGAAGCACATTGTGTATCGCAATGGGGACATGATTTCCGCCCTGCTTATTTAAAAATCTCCAAACTCAAAGAATTTTTTCCAAAAGTTTCTTTCTTGGCTTTAACAGCTTCTGCTACCAAAAGAGTTCAAGAAGATTTGATTTTGCAATTGCAATTGAACAACCCCAAAATTTTCACAAAATCATTTGCGCGAGAAAATCTTGCGTACATGGTTTTTGAAGTGGAAGACAAAGGCTTTTTAATGGAGCAAATCCTTCGTAAAAACCCGCAATCCTCTATTGTATACGTTACCAATAGAAGAGCTTGTACGGATACGGTTTCGCAATTGGAAACGATGGGTTTTACAGCAACCTATTATCATGGTGGGTTATCTCCTAAAGACAAAGAAAATCACATGCAACTTTGGATGAATGAAAAAGTGCAAGTGATGGTGGCTACCAATGCTTTTGGAATGGGGATTGACAAAGCCAATGTTAAAACGATTATTCATTTGCATTTGCCTCAAAACCTCGAAAACTATTATCAAGAAGCAGGGCGAGCCGGGCGAAACGGAGAAAAAGCTTTTGCGATGATGTTGGTAAATCCGTCGGATGTTATTCATGCTGAATCTCAATTTTTAAGTGTGTTGCCTGATAAAGTTTTCTTGAATTTGGTGTTTATTAAACTCTGTAATTTTTTCCAAATAGCCTATGGTGAAGGGATTGATGAACAGTTTAGTTTTAATATGAACCAATTTTGTTTAAAATATAATCTACCCACTTTGAAAGTGTATAATGCCATGCAGTTTTTAGACCGACAAGGCATCATTAGTCTATCACAAGAATTTTCGGAAAAGATTTTGTTACAATTTATAATTCCATCCAAAGAAGTTATTCGTTATATGAGTTTGAATTCCAATGATGAAGAAATCATTCTTACGATTTTAAGAACTTATCCAGGGATTTATGATACTCAAATAGCTTTTAACTTGCAATTGATTGCCAAAAAGGCAAACTCCGATGAAAAGAAAGTTTTGTCATTGTTGCAAAAATTAAAAGAGAAAGACATTGTTGCGTATTTTGCTAAAAGTAATGATGCTTTGATAACTTTCAATGAAGTACGTGAAGATGAACGCACCATAAATAGAGTTTCAAAATATTTGACAGCACAAAATGAATTAAAAACCCAACAATTACAATCAGTCTTACAGTATGTAAAGGAAAAAGATACTTGTAAAAACAAATTACTCCTAAGGTATTTTGGTGAAACCATAGAAGAAGATTGTGGAATTTGTTCTTATTGTGTTACAAAAACAAAAACAAAAACAAAACAAAATACAACTGCACTTTCAGATAAAATAATTGGTTTATTAACTATTCAAGAATTAAATTCAAGAGATATTCAAAAATCAATTAAATTTCCAAAGGACGATGTTATCTTTGCCTTGCAAGATTTATTAGAAAACAATTTGGTTCTCTTACAACCAAACAATTTATATTCTTTAAAAAAATAATCCTGAAATAAATTCAGTATAAATGGAAAACCTACGAATAGTTTTTATGGGAACACCCGAATTTGCAGTTGGTATATTAGATGCCATCCTCAAAAATAAATATGAAGTGGTTGGTGTCATTACTGCTGCCGATAAACCTGCAGGCCGCGGTCAAAACATAAAGTATTCGGCTGTAAAAGAATTTGCTTTGGAACATAACTTGACCTTATTGCAACCTATCAATTTAAAAGAAGAAGCTTTTTTATCGCAATTAAAAAGCTTGAACGCCAATTTACAAGTAGTTGTTGCTTTTAGAATGTTGCCAGAAGTGGTTTGGAAAATGCCCAAATTAGGAACTTTCAATCTTCATGCTTCTTTACTACCCAACTATAGAGGTGCAGCACCTATTAATTGGGCGATTATCAATGGAGAAATTAAAACAGGAGTTACTACTTTTTTTATTGACGACAAAATTGATACTGGCGCTATGATATTAAGTAGAGCAATTGAAATTGCACCTGATGAAAATGCAGGAGCATTGCATGACAGATTAATGAATATTGGTTGTGAAGCTGTAGTTGATACCTTATCCTTAATTGAAAAAGGAAATACAACTACAACTATTCAAAAAGAAAATGAAAATATAAAAACTGCCTTCAAGCTCAATAAAGAGAATTGTAAAATTGATTGGTCAAAATCGGCCCAAGAAATTCATAACTTAATCAGAGGTTTATCGCCATATCCAAGTTCGTGGAGTGTTTTTAAAGATAAAAATGAAGAGTGGAATGTAAAAATTCATGAATCGAAAATTATTTTAGAAAAACACAATCATACTATTGGAAAAATTATCGCTACCAAAAAAGAATTGAAAGTAGCTGTTAAAAATGGATTCATACAAATATTGAGTTTACAATTTCCAGGAAAGAAAAAAATGAATACAAATGAACTTCTAAATGGCGTTAGTTTTACCGAGCAAGCGCAAGCAGAGTAGGGACTAAACCTATATTATGCTAAAATAATTGACAAAAAAGCGTCGGTTTATCAACAAATAATTTAAGTTATCAACAAATCTCTGAAAAAATGCCTAAAATGCTTGTATAGTAAGGAATTCCTATTAAATTTGTTTAATTAACATAATGTTTAACCAACAATTAATAACTATTATTATGAACAAATCAGAATTAATCGATGCAATTGCAGCGGATGCAGGAGTAACAAAAGCTGCTGCTAAATTAGCTTTAGAATCATTTTTAGGTAATGTAGCTGGTACTTTGAAAAAAGGTGGAAGAGTATCTCTAGTAGGTTTTGGATCATGGTCAGTAAATAAAAGAGCTGCCAGAGACGGAAGAAATCCTCAAACAGGAAAAACAATTAAGATTGCTGCTAAAAATGTAGTGAAATTTAAAGCTGGTGCTGATTTAGACGGAGCTGTAAACTAGTCTTATATTTTAAATTATAAATTAAACATTCGTCTTTGGCGGGTGTTTTTTTTATATCTATTTCTAATAGTGTTGTTTTTATAAAAAATTAGTATTTTTAATAAAAAATTTGTGCCATGTCAACAATAAATGTAAAGAAAGGAGATTTACTTATAGCAGAACCATCCACAATTGGAGATATTACTTTTAATAAATCTATAATATTATTGGTCGAGCATAGTGACGAAGGATCAGTTGGTTTTATTTTAAACAAGCCATTGCAATACACGGTCAATGATTTGGTTCCGGATGTAGAAGCGGAATTTGAAATCTATAATGGTGGCCCCGTTGAACAAGACAATCTTTATTTCATCCATAATATTCCAGAACTTATAACGGATAGTGTTGAAATTTTTAATGGAATTTATTGGGGCGGGAATTTTGAATTAACAAAAAAACTAATCAACGACGAAACGATTAATAAAGAAAATATTCGCTTTTTCCTAGGATACACTGGCTGGACTTCCGATCAATTAGAAACCGAAATTCAAGAGAAAACATGGATTATCTCGGACAATATCTATAAAGATCAAATTATTTCAAAACCAGCAACCGATTTTTGGAAAGAAAAAATAATCGAACTTGGAGGCGACTACTTAATTTGGTCCAATGCTCCCGAAAACCCTATACTTAATTAAACAGAGAGCTGTTTAAATCATGTAATAATGTTTGTGAAAAATTGGTGGTAAAATCTTTTTTCCGATACTTTGTTATCGGTTGAATTCCAGAAATCACATTTGTAATAAACAACTCGTCCGCTTTTTGTAATTCAAAAGGAGAAATTGGTGTTTCTAAAACTTCAATAATCTTCTGTTTTTTTACCAATCTAAGAATTTGATTTCTCATAACGCCATTCAAACAGCCTTCAGAAACGGGTGGTGTAATTAATGTATTTCCTGTTACCATAAAAAGGTTGCCATTAGTAGATTCGATTACGTTTTTGTCCGTATTTAAAAGGAGACAATTGTCTAATTGATTTTCTTTAGCAAAAATACTAGCAGTGACATGAATTATTTTATTGGTTGTTTTTAGTGTTGACAACAATTGTTTGGCAATCATAAAATCTTTATACAAATCAACTTCATACTTTTTTTCTTCAATAAAATACTTTTCGTTTTCAAGAGATTGCGCAGTAATTATATAGGAAACGGAATTATCTTTTGGAGTATAAAAACCTCCTTCATTTCTAAAAACAGTTATTCTTACACGTGCTGATTCTTTAATATTTAATGAATTTACCAGTGTTAAAACTTCGGATTCTAGATATTCCATTGTGAATTTCATAGGAATCTCCATTCTTACAATTCGCAATGATGCCATCAATCTAAAATAATGATCTTCAAAAAATAAAATTCTATTATTTACAATTTTCAAAGTTTCAAAAACCCCATCTCCATAAAGGAAAGATCGATTTAAAACTGAAATTTGAACCTCGGAAGTTTGAAGTTCACCATTAATATTAATCATAAAAAAAGCCCTGAAAATTCAGGGCAAATATACATTTAAAAACAATTTAATTTGAGCCAATAACATGTTTTAAATCGGAAACTTGATTTTCCCATAACAATTGCGATTCATCCAATTCCTCTTCAAAAGCAAAATCGATAACAACTAGTGATACATCTTTAGTAATTTCATCTTCTAAAATTCGTAATTCAAAATAATATTCTGTGTCATTTTGAGCATCATCAACCCATTTAAATTTTACTTTTTCTCCTGTTTTTTTTGATGATAAACGCGCTTTCTCCTCGGTGTCATTCCAAATAAATGTAAAAAACTCACCACGTGAATTCACGTTGTCGGCAAACCATTCTTGTAATCCTGAGGGCGTTGAGATGTATTGATATAATAGTTGAGGTGAAGAATTTAAAGGAAATTCAAGTTCGTATCTTATTTTATTCTCCATGTCGCTTTTTTTTTGGAAATGTATAGAATTAAATGACAATATAAAAGCATTTTTTAAAATATTTTTTTTCTTTATTTATATTTGTAACCTTTACTATTATTCATATATTTGCACCCGCATTCAAGGATGCTGTCATGAAAATGGCGAGGTAGCTCAGTCGGTTAGAGCGCAGGATTCATAACCCTGAGGTCGAGAGTTCAAATCTCTCTCTCGCTACAAACTTAAAACCCTAATGTTTTTTACATTAGGGTTTTTTTAATTATATAAATAAAAAAATTAAATTTTACCCAACTCCTTTTGAAGTCCTTCAAAATCAAGTGAAAGTTGTTTTCCAGAAGAAAGGTTTTTCAAGACAAATGCATCTCCATTAATTTCTTTTACAACAAAAGGAATGTTGCGTCTTTCGGCATATTTGAACTGTTTGTCAATTTTAGCAACATCCGGGTAAAGTTCGGTTTTGATATTTCCTGCTCTTAGTTTTTGAATGGCTTGCATCGCTTCAAAGGCTTGGCTTTCTCCATTATTTATAAACAGAACTTGTGTAGAGGATATGACGGTTTTCGGAAACAAATTCAATTCTTCCAAAACCAAATAAATTCTATCCAATCCAAAAGAAATTCCAACGCCGCTCATGTCTTTCAATCCAAAAATCCCAGTTAAATCATCATATCTTCCCCCGCCACCAATAGAGCCCATGAAAACTGAACTTGGCGGCACCACTTCAAAAATTGCGCCTGTATAGTAATTTAATCCTCGTGCCAGGGTGACATCCAAATCCAATGTTGCTGCTTGCAATCCTAATTTTGAAATGTTGTCGCAAATGAATTGCAATTCCAAAATTCCTTTTTTCCCTTCTTCTGAAGTGGAAAGTAAATCGGAAAGTTTTTCTATTTTCTCCTGTATGGATCCTGTGAAATTGAATAATGGTTGCACTTTATTTATTGCAGTTTCTGAAATTCCTTTTTCGAGCATTTCTTTTTTAACACCGTCCTCACCAATTTTGTCTAGTTTGTCTAAGGCAACAGTAAAGTCAATCAGTTTATCCGAAGCTCCAATTACTTCTGCAATTCCGGATAATATTTTCCGATTGTTTATCTTGATGGTTATGCCTACCAATCCTAATGCTGCAAAAACTGCATCATACAATTGGACCAATTCCACTTCTTGCCATAATGAGGTGGAACCCACCACATCGGCATCGCATTGATAAAACTCTCTAAATCGCCCTTTTTGCGGACGGTCGGCACGCCAAACAGGTTGGATTTGATAGCGTTTAAAAGGAAATTCAATTTCGTTTTGGTGTTGCACCACATAACGAGCAAAGGGAACAGTTAAGTCATAGCGAAGGGCTTTTTCGGAGATTTTCCCCGTCAATTGTTTATAGTTTATTGCTTCTAATTCTTTTGCTGTAATTTTATCCAAATAATCACCACTATTCAATATCTTAAAAATCAATCGATCTCCTTCTTCTCCATATTTTCCCATCAAGGTTTCCGAATTTTCAAACGAAGGCGTTTCAATAGGTTGGTAGCCGAATTTTTCAAAATGATGTTTCATTATACCAATAATATAATTGCGCTTGGAAACTTCCATAGGAGAAAAATCTCTTGTGCCTTTTGGTATGCTAGGTTTGGCCATTTTAATTTTTAATTTTAGATATTAGATTTTAAATATTTGATATCAGATATTTAGTATTTAAAATTCATTAGGCAAATATCTCACTTTTTACTACTATTTTATAAAAATGGAACCATAAACTTGTAACAAATTTTATAAATTAGTGACAAATTACCATCATGACTAGACTAATTAGAGAAAATATAAAAATTGCAATGAGTTCTATCAAGACTCAATTGTTGCGAACCATACTTACCATTTTAATTATTGCGCTAGGAATATGGGCTTTAGTGGGTATTCTGACAGTCGTTTCGGCTTTAGAAAACACCCTTTCAACAAATTTTGCCTCCATGGGTTCCAATACATTCAATATAAATCAATACGAAAATACAACGCGTAATAATGGTGGTAATGAAATAGAAAAAATAAATCCAAATATTACCTACCCAGAAGCAAAATCTTTTAAGGAAAATTATAAATTTCCATTTACACATACCTCCTTATCATTCACTGCAACAAGCGCAGCTGAGGTGAAGTATGAAAATCAAAAGACAGATCCTGAAATTGCTGTTTTAGGAGTTGATGAATATTTTTTAGTTAATTCGGGTTTAGAAGTTACGCAAGGTAGAAATTTCAACAATTTTGATATTGATAATAATGCTTATGATTGCGTCTTAGGTTCCGATTTTGCTTCAAAAGGTTTACTAAAAGATGTCAATCCTATTGATAAAATCATTTCTGTTCGTGGTGCAAAATTTAGAGTTATTGGAATTTTAAAAGAAAAAGGATCTACTTTCGGAAATAGTAAAGATTTGCGAATGTTAATCCCTATTCAAGTGGCGCGTTCTATGTTTTCTGCACCCAATATCAACTACACCGTGAGTGCCATGGTTGATAAAAAAGAGCTTTTGGAAGAAGCCGTTGATAATGCAACCATTATAATGCGAAGAGTGCGAAAACTAAATCCGGTGGAGGAAAATAATTTTGGTATTTCCAGAAGTGATGATTTGGTAAATCAAATTGCCGAAATGACAGGAGTTTTAAGTGTTTCGGCTTGGATAATTGGAATCATTACCATCTTTGGCTCGTCCATTGCCTTGATGAATATCATGCTTGTTTCAGTAACCGAAAGGACTCGTGAAATTGGTATTCGAAAAGCACTTGGTGCCACAAAAAACACGATTGCATCTCAATTTTTTGTTGAAACCTTAATCATTGGTCAACTTGGTGGATTTGTTGGAATTATCCTTGGAATTATTACGGGATATTTTATTGCGATGGCCATAGATTTTAGTTTTGTGATTCCCTGGCTTGCGATTATTGCTGCTGTGATTACTACCTTTATCGTTGCGGTTGTATCAGGCTCTTATCCCGCTTTGAAAGCATCAAGGTTAGACCCTATTGAAGCATTACGTTACGAGTAATTGACAAAAAATCATCCGGTCATTTTCATAAATATCTTTCTTTAATTCAATATTCTGAAAACCCAAATTTTTCAACAATTCAATAGTTTCTTTTCCCAAATACTGATTGATTTCAAAATACAATTGCCCGTTTGGTTTTAGATTTTTCTTAGCCAAGTTGGCAATTTTTCTGTAAAAAAGTAAGGCGTCATTATCTTCAACAAACAACGCTAAGTGAGGTTCGTATTCCAAAACATTAGCATTGATTTCGGCTTTTTCCAAGTTGCGAACATAAGGTGGATTAGAAACAATGATGTCAAATGTTTGTTCCAAGTCGTCTGTTTCTAAAATGTTTTTTTGTAGAAAAGTAACCTTCGCTTCATTTAGTTTGGCATTTTTTTTAGCCACTTCCAATGCTTTTTCGGAAACATCAATAGCAAAAACTTCAGCAGTTGGAATAGTTGCAGCTAAAGTAATAGCGATGCAACCACTTCCGGTTCCAATGTCCACTATTTTTAGATTTTTAGATTGCTGGTTTGTTGGATTGTTTGACAATATTAAATCTATTAATTCTTCCGTTTCAGGTCTTGGAATGAGTACATTTTCGTCTACATAAAAAGGCAAATTGCAGAAATAAGTTTCTTCAAGAATATACTGGATGGGTTTTTGATTTTTTAATTCGTCGAGAATAGCGTTCCATTGTTTCAATTGGCTATCATCCAATTCAAGTTCTGGGTTTAAAGCCAAATCAATTCGTTTTAACTGATGATTTTTCTCCAAAATGAGATAAAAAAAGCTTTCAATTTCTTTTTCGTCGTATATCAAAAGTAATTCCTTTATAAACTGTACTCTGTATTTTTTGATTAGCATGCTATAATATTTTTAACATCCAAACGGGACAATTTGTATGCCCTGTATTTCCCATTGGAGCACAAAGATAATCAAAGCCCACTTTTTTATAGAGTTTTTGAGCCACTTCCATATAAGGCATGGTTTCGAGATAGCATTTGGAAAACCCAAAAGCTCCCGCGCTTTGCAAACATTTTTCCATTAATTGCGTTCCTAAACCTAGTCCACGAGCCTCGGGTAAAAAGTACATTTTTTGCAATTCACAAACGCTGGAATCGGAATTCTCGAGCTGACTTATCCCGGCGCCACCAATAATTTTTCCTTCATTTTCAATTACAAAATAAGCAGACTTTGGGTTGTTATAGGTTTCAAACATAGCATCCAATTGCGGATCAGCATAGGCAGTTCCCACTTTTGGGACATCATGCTCAATCAAAACGTGACGAATTACCGCAGCAACTTGATCATTATCTTGTTTTTGAATTTCTCTAATTATCATACAACCTCATAAATTTAAAAAACTTATTTTTGCGACGTGAAGATACATCAATTTTACATAAATCGCTGTCTTGAATTAGCCAAAAACGGATTGCCAGCAGCAATGCCAAATCCTTCTGTGGGTGCCGTAATTGTTTATGAAAATAAAATTATTGGCGAAGGTTTCACAGCTGCTTATGGTGGTTCTCACGCGGAAGTCAATGCGATAAACTCTGTTAAAGACAAATCATTACTTTCTAAATCAACGCTTTATGTGAGTTTAGAGCCTTGTAGTCATTTTGGAAAAACACCACCTTGTTGCGATTTAATTTTAAAAAATAACATTCCCAATATTGTCATTGGAACAATGGATACCAATAGTAAAGTAGCGGGCAATGGCATTAAAAAATTAATTGAAGCAGGAAAAAATGTCATTGTTGGAGTTTTAGAAAAAGAATGTATTGAATCCAACAAACGTTTTTTTACTTTTCATAATAAGAAACGCCCTTACATTATATTAAAATGGGCAGAAAGTCAGGATGGGTTTTTATCGCCAGAAAAAAAAGATAAAGTGGAACCCATTTGGATTACAAATGAATATTCTCGACAGTTAGTACATAAATGGAGAAGTGAGGAACAAGCTATATTAGTAGGGACAAATACCGTTTTAGAGGATAATCCAAGACTTGATGTTCGGGATTGGAAGGGAAAAAATCCGACACGAATTGTGTTAGACCGAACGGGGAAAATATCGAATAATTGCCATGTTAAAGACCAAAAAATAAAAACGATTATCATCACCGAACAAGAAAATTTAACATCTTTTGAAAATCTTATATACGAATATGCTATCTTTGATTTACAACTTCCGATAAAAATTTGCGCTCTTTTATATAAGAACAACATCCAATCGGTAATTATTGAAGGAGGAAATCAAACTTTACAAACCTTCATAGATGCCAATATTTGGGATGAAGCTAGGGTTTTTAAAGGAGAAATTTATTTAAAACACGGAATACAAGCACCAATTTTAAAAGGACATTACCATTCGGAAAAAATAAAAAATGACAAACTAAAACTATTTTTCAATCATGATTAATACTATAATTTTTGATTTTGGAGATGTTTTCTTAAACCTTAATAAAGAAACATCGATTGATGAATTTAAAAAATTGGGATTGGATGGGCCAAATGAAGACCTAGTTACCCAAAATGATTTGTTTGAAAAAGGAAAAATTACAGAATTGCAATTCATTGAATCTTTTCAAAAATATATTCCAAATGCTGGTATTGAAGAGATTCGAAAAGCTTGGAATTCACTAATTGGCGATTTTCCTTTATATCGATTAGAGTTTTTACAATTGCTTTCTACAAAATATCGTTTGTTTTTATTGACCAATACCGATTCTATTCATATCAATCATTTTGAACACAATGTAGGCATGTCTTTTTATACAGATTTTTACCGTTGCTTTGAAAAAATATATTATTCCTATGAAATGGGTATGCGAAAACCAGAGCCAGAAATTTTTATTAATATTATAAAAAAGCACGATTTATCACCAAAACGAACCTTGTTTGTAGATGACAGAAAAAAGAATACTGATATTGCAGAAGAATTGGGGCTTTATGTTTGGAACTTACAAGTTGGAAAGGAAGATGTGGTAGATTTGTTTTCTAAAAAAGAATTTCCACTATAAATTCAGACAATTAATTATTGAATTAGAATTGAAAGACACCTATAAAACCATTGCTTTTGCTTCTGAAGAAATCCTTTTTAAAGAAAAAAATAGCAAATTTTTCGGATATGCTTTTCCAATAACTTCCGAAGAGGAAATCAAAATCCATCTAGAAACTTTACGAAAAAAGCATTATGGAGCGGTTCACTATTGTTACGCTTTTCAAATAGGAACAGATAAAGTTAGCTATAGAGCAAATGATGATGGTGAGCCAAGTAACTCTGCCGGAATGCCAATTTATGGGCAAATTCAATCGTTTGATGTTACAAATGTATTGGTTGTTGTTGTTCGGTTTTTTGGTGGTGTAAAACTTGGTGTTGGAGGATTAATATCGGCCTATAAAACTACAGCCCAATTGGCTTTGGAGGCTTCCGAAATTATAGAAAAAACTATTGATGTTCACTTTATACTTTCTTTCGACTACAAAAACATGAATAAAGTAATGCGAATCATCAAAGAAAAAAATCTTCAAATTATATCCCAAAAAATGGTTGAAAATTGCGAAATAGAAATTACTACTCGAAAAAAAAATGCAGAAATTATTTTCAGCATTTTTAATGATTTTTATGAAATTGATATAAAACGGAAGGGGGTGATTTAGGATTTCATAATGTCCAATATATAATCGGGCGGAATTATAGGTTTTGATGTTTTTAAATTTACAAATACCAATATAAAATGTGCAGTTGTTAACAATTTTTTATCTTCACTCCATATTTCACAATCAAATTCTACCTTCACAGAGCTATGACTTTTGAATTTTGTTACAACTGTAAGTAAATCATCATAACGTGCTGGTTTTTTGTAATTTATAGTCATGGAAACAATTGGAAGGGCAATTCCGCTTTCTTCCAGTGACTTATAGGAAATCCCTTTGTTTCTAAGCCATTCCACGCGTCCCAATTCAAAATAGGGCACATAATTACCGTGATATACCACACTCATTTGGTCTGTTTCTGAATAACGAACCCTAACTTGAATTTGATGTTCTTTCATCTGTTATTTTTGCTTTTAATCTATTTTTGATAAAATCCATACAACAATATTTTTAAAAAATTAATTTAATTTTAATTTTTTTTAACAAATTTTATTCACATATTTGTCTTCCAAATATTTGTAAAGAAGTTGACCTTCTTTTTTGCTAAAGTAACCTTTAAAAAACAATTTAATTTCAAGAATAATTATGAGCAAAACTGCGCAATCGGTATGGGAAAATTGTCTGTCTTTTATAAAAGACAACATTCAAGAGCAAGCTTATAAAACTTGGTTTGAACCGATTAAATCAGTTGAACTTACTGATAATGCTTTATACATTCAAGTACCCAGTAAATTTTTCTACGAATGGCTTGAAGAACATTATGTAAAATTATTAAAAGTTGCCTTAACAAAAGAACTTGGGAAAAACGCGAAGTTACTCTATAAAATTAAGATGGAGAACACTTATGGCAATAAACAACCTTTTACCGAACAATTACCAAGTGCACACCGTAGTCCTTTAAAAGCACAAGATGTTGATGCGCCTTATAAAAATATCAGTACGGAACTCAAAAATCCTTTTGTAATTCCTGGAATTAGAAATTTAAAAATTGAGTCGCAACTAAATCCAAACTATAGCTTTGATAATTTCCTTGAAGGAGATTCCAATCGTTTGGCTCGTTCTGCTGGAATGGCAGTTGCCAATAAACCTGGCGGAACTTCTTTCAACCCGTTATTAATTTTTGGTGGTGTTGGTTTGGGGAAAACCCATTTGGCACATGCTATTGGTGTTGAAATTAAAGATAAATACCCCGAAAAAACGGTTTTGTATATCTCTGCCGAAGTATTCACACAACAATATATTGATTCTGTAAAGAAAAATAATAGAAATGATTTTATTCATTTTTACCAACTAATTGATGTTTTGATTATTGATGACGTTCAATTTCTTTCTGGAAAAACAGGGACGCAAGATGTATTCTTCCATATTTTTAATTACTTACATCAAAATGGAAAACAAGTAATTCTAACTTCGGATAAAGCGCCTGTTGACATGCAAGACATTGAGCAACGCTTATTGTCTCGTTTCAAATGGGGTTTATCTGCGGAATTGCATCAACCCGATTATGAAACTAGAATTTGCATACTAAAAAATATACTTTACAGAGACGGCGTTGAAATGCCTGATGAAATTATAGAATATGTAGCAAGAAACATCAAATCCAACGTTAGAGAATTGGAGGGTGCTATTATTTCATTAATTGCTCAATCCTCTTTTAATAAAAAAGAAGTGACCCTTGATTTAGCAAAACATGTAGTTGAGAAATTTGTAAAAAATGTAAAACGTGAAATTTCTATTGATTACATTCAAAAAGTAGTTTCCGATTATTTTCAATTGGATTTAGATACGTTACAATCAAAAACCAGAAAACGGCACGTGGTACAAGCAAGACAATTGGCTATGTTTTTTGCAAAGAAATTCACCAAAGCATCTTTAGCAAACATTGGTTCGCAAATTGGAGATAGAGATCACGCAACGGTTTTACATGCTTGTAAAACGGTGGACAACCTTGTGTCTACCGACAAACAGTTCAAAAAATTTGTTGAAGATATTCATAAAAAACTTTCATTATAATATACCAGTAAAGAGTAGTTTGCTTCGCTGTTAATTAAGAATTATTTAAACTATGTCCGTTAAAATTTTAATGGTTTGCCTTGGTAATATTTGTCGATCTCCCTTGGCAGAAGGAATATTGGCATCTAAACTTCCACAATCTAATTTTCAAATAGATTCAGCAGGGACTGGAAATTACCATATTGGGAGAGAACCTGATCATCGATCCATTGCTACAGCTTTAAAGAAAGGTATTGATATTACCAATCAAAAAGCCAGACAATTCACAGTGGAAGATTTCGATGCATTTGATTATATATTTGTAATGGATTCCTCCAATTATGACAATGTTATTGAACTAGCCAAATCAGAGGAACAAAAAAACAAAGTTGAAATGATTTTGAATTATTTGTTCCCTAATGAAAACGTGGATGTGCCAGATCCTTATTATGGATTGCAAAATGGTTTCGACACGGTATATGAAATGTTGGATGAAACCTGCGACATTATTGCTAAAAAACTCATTGAAAAACATTCATGAACCCAACATCTCCAATAGGAAAATTGTATTTAATTCCAACCACTTTAGGAGAAATGAATCCCGAGGATGTATTACCACATACTGTAAAAAGGGCTATTGATTTTATTGACGATTATATTGTTGAAAATGAAAAGACCGCTCGGAAGTTTATTAAAAGCATACATCCAGAAAAAGTACAAGCTTCCTTAAAAATTTCAACTTTAAACAAACACACCGAAAAATCAGAACACAATTCCATGATTCAACCTTGTTTGCAAGGAAAAAATATTGGATTAATGAGCGAAGCAGGTTGCCCTGGCGTCGCCGATCCGGGTGCTGTTATCGTAAAAATTGCACATGAAAAAGGGATACAAGTAATTCCTTTAGTAGGTCCGTCTTCTATTCTCTTGGCTATGATGGCTTCGGGAATGAATGGGCAAAGTTTTGCCTTTAATGGTTATCTGCCTATCGATAAAGGAGAGAAAAAAGCTGCCTTAAAGAATTTCGAAAAACTATCCAATGATAAAAATCAATCACAAATTTTTATAGAAACACCTTTTAGAAACAATAAGTTTTTGGAAGATTTGTTATTGGCTTTGCAACCCAATACGCATCTTTGCATTGCTGCCGATATCACGTTACCAACTGAATTTATAAAAACACATCGTGTTTCCGATTGGAAAAAAATAAAGGTCGATTTACACAATCGACCTACCATTTTTATCATTCACAAAACGTAACTTATTCTACCGTTGCATTTTTTTCTGCAATAATTCCAGCCGTTTCGTAATTGCCAAAATCTCTCATATAGGTTCTAACAGAAGTTCCATAATCATCTTTGCATTTTCTTTTTCCGTCGGAGTTCAAAAATAGTTTTACAGAACCCACTCCGCCTAAATGCGCTGCTGCCAAAATACCAGATTCGGTGATTTTAACACCGTCGACAATCTTTCCGTCAAATTTTTGGATATAGTTTTTTAACACCCATTTGTTTTTGGACAAAAGGGCAACAAACGCTTTCTCTTGTAATCTAGGAGAGTTTATAAACCTCAAACTATCTGTGATTCCAATGGTTTTTAGTGTTTCCATGCCAAATTGGTATTTTCCTAAATAACCTAAAGTATTTATTTTTTTGTATTTCCCTTGCGATTCTTTAAATCCAATGGCTTCTTTATAGCCTATAAAAAATCGGCCAATAAAGGGAACGTTTAAATTGATGTAGTCTGTGGATTTTAATGAAGGAAACTTGTATTCCAATGTTTCGCTTTCATCGATTAAAAACCAAGAATGGTTTTGGGGATTATAAGGTTTAAAACCTGTGCTTATGAAAGCTACAGTTAGTAGGATTGTGGTGTAAAATGCCCATTTTTTTATCATTCATTTTTATTTCTCAAGCGCTGTCACCGACATGAAATTTCCGTCTGCAAATATACAACTTAATTCATGAAATTGACAATCAACAAGTTAATGTTTTTTAAAAATAGAAAAAGTAAAATTGCGAACCTCCGTTGCCCTTGAGTTCTAACGTTGGAGCCGGAATTTTTATGGTATTGAAAACGGAGAAAAGCGCCTTCAAAAAGTAGGATTTAGTTTTAATTTTTGTCAAATCAACATCAAAACTTAGATAAAATTGGCGGTATCTTTCGCTTTTTGGGAGCAAAATTGGGTCAGTTGAACCTTCATTTCCCGAAATCATTCCTTCGGCACCATAACCTACAGCCAAATTAAGCCATGTTGGTATCTTGGAACTTTTAAAGAACGAATGAATATTTGCCGATAACCAATACGTTTGCCCATTATAATCCTTTAAAATTTGCTCCTGAATCGAACTTCCTAAAACGTTCGGTCGTGCCGAAGCATAATGCGTTGTATGAAAGGAAAACTTGGGAACAATTCTTTGTTCTTTCCAAATCAATTCCTGAGAAACAAACAAAGCGGTTCCGGAAATATTGGCGACAACATCGCCCATCGAGGCACCCCATTCGGATGAGTAGCCGTCGAAAACTTCAACGGTGGTCAGGAAAGCCAAACCCATAGTAGCGCCATAAACCAACTGACTATTTCTATTACAACCTGACCATTTCAAGGCATTGGCTCCAAAACTTCCTAAATGATAGGAGGAGTACAAATGCCCGATTTTGTCCATCTGTAGCCATTCGGCGTTGTCATTGATAAAATGAAAATTGGATTTGGGATAATCGGCATACCAAAGTTGGTTTAATCCAATTAATGCCGCAGCACCAACAGCCGTTTCAGAAATGATTAGCGTGTTTAAACGTTTTTTGTTTAAGGTATCTGAAGGTTTGAAATAGGAATCAAACGTGTTTTGCGCAAAAAGAAAACCTGTTGCAAAAAGAAAAGCGAATAGGATTATATTCCTCTGGATGTTCAATGAATTATCTATTAGTCCCCTGAGCATTCAACCAATCGATATATTTTTTGGCATTCACCTGGTGTTGCTCATAGGTAGCCGCAAACACATGGTAACCAAATTTCTCCACACTGGCACAGAAATAAATATAATTGTGTTTCTCTGCATTCAACACCGCGTCAATCGCATCCACATCGGGCATGGCAATAGGTCCGGGCGGTAATCCAATGTTTTGATAGGTATTGTAAGGAGATTTGATAAAGAGGTCGCCATACAAAACACGTTTGATGATTTGGTCAAAATCATTGGTTTTTAATTTCAGTGCGTAGATAATTGTAGGATCGGCTTGCAATGGCATTCCCTGCGTCAATCGGTTCAAATAAACACCAGCCACTCGTGGCCGCTCCGATTTTTTAACGGTTTCCTTATGCACAATGGAAGCAATCGTGATTACCTGAACAGGCGTCAAATTCAAAGCCGCAGCTTTTTGAATGCGCTCTTTAGTCCAAAAACGATTGTATTCCTTGAGCATTTTAGTTCTGAATTTTACTGCCGAAATATTCCAATACACTTCATAAGTGTTGGGTAAAAACATTGAAAAGACATTTTCTTTGGTAAACCCATTCTCTTTTAAAAAAGAGGAATCCTTAAAAGTCTCGAGTAATTTTGTGGTATCAGGTTCTATTTGGGAACTCAAACGGACACATAAATTTTCCAATCGCTCCTGGTTGTTGAAAGCCAAAGTTACAGGCACATTTCTTCGAATGGCAGAAACCAATTGGAAACTGTTCATTCCCTTTTTCAATAGAAATTTCCCAGAGATTACGTTCTCGTCATAAGAACGTTTTTCGGCAACGGTTTCAAAGTCTTTCATGTCATCCACAAACGGAGCCATTATTTCCTTTACTTGGGCATAAGTGGCATCGGTTGGGACGTACACATACACTTCGTCTTGTGAAAATTTGGTATTGTCGGTGAAAATATCAATGTAGATTTTTATTCCAACTGCCAATAGAATGAACAATAATAGTACGGAACCGTAGGATAGTATTTTTTTAAATTGCATAGTTTTATGAGTTTATCAACTGAAAAATAAGTTCATCGTGGTATTTCCCGTTTAGCAAATTCCACTCTTTTTTGATGCCAATTTTTTGAAAACCAAAAGTACTAAAAAGCTTTAAACTGACTTCATTATTGGCTCCAATATTTGCGTATAATTGGTGCAATTGTAATTTCTGAAAAGCATAATTCACCAATAAATCTAAAGCTTCATTTCCTAAACCTTGATTTCTATTGGTTTCGTTTCGAATAATAATACCGATTCCCGCACGTTGGTTCCTGGCGTCATAATCAAATAAGTCAATCAAACCAATAGCTTCCGAAGTATTGTTTTTACATATTGCCAAACGGATTTGCTTGGCTTCATAAATATCCTGATGCGCATTTTCGAGATATTGCCGAACTAAGAACTTGCTATAAGGGGTTTGCGTATTACTTACTTCCCAAAAATTCTCGTCGTTTTCTATGGCATAGACAAACTCCAAATCTTCAGGTTCGAGTGCGCGTAGGTAGATATTTTGTCCTTTTAATGTTTGCATTTTGTTTTTTTTAACCTGACAGGTTTATAATTATATTTCTATTTCCCCTTTAAAAACAAAAGTCGCCGGACCTTTTAGAAAAACATTGATATACCTGTCATCGACTTTATCAAAAGAAACTTCTAACCGTCCGCCTTCAACGTCTAGCTTTATAGTGTGTGAATTTGTTTTATCAATGGCATTCATAGCAATAGCTACTGCTGTCGCGCCAGTTCCACAAGATAACGTTTCATCTTCTACGCCACGTTCGTAGGTGCGCAATGCAAAATGATTTTTGGTCCGTTGTTTTACAAAATTTACATTGCTTCCTGCTTTTCCATACAAATCGGAATAGCGGATTTTGGCTCCAATGGTTTTTACATCTTGGTTTTCCAAATCGTCTACCATCATCACATGATGTGGAGAACCTGTATTCAAAAAAACATAATCATTTTCAATTTTCAGTTCCTCAACATCTTTCATTTGGAGTGAAACGTTTCCGTTTTCTAAAATAGTTGCGTTGTGCAAACCATCGGTAGCGATAAAAGTTGCTTCATTTTCGATGACATTCAAACTTTTGGCGAAAGCCACTAAACAGCGTCCACCATTACCACACATGGAACTTTCATTGCCATCCGAATTGTAATAGACCATTCGGAAATTGGTAGCCGAATCATTTTCAAGCAAAATCAATCCGTCAGCGCCAATTCCAAAGCGTCTGTCGCAAAGTTTTTCAATAAGCTTGAGATTTTTTTTTGGGAAAGTATTTAAACGATTGTCAATCATGACAAAGTCGTTTCCTGTTCCTTCGTATTTATAAAATGTGATTTGCATTAACTTATTTATATACACACAAAGATATATATATTAACGTGAAGTTAAAGTATGTTAAACGAGCGTTAAAGTGATTTTTTGAAAAAAAAAATATTTTTAATTTTACTCATCAATAATTTAAATGTTAATGTATATGAAACGATTATCAAGTTTATTTTTGGTTTCTCTTTTGAGCGGCGCAACAACCCTTGGCGCTTACAAATTATTTTTTGATGGAAACAACAACAGGAATTCCATCGTTACCACAGCACCAAATAATTATGGCAGAACCGTTGGTTTAGCCGGTGAAGCAGTAGATTTTATTGCCGCTGCGGAAAGTGCAGTACATACCGTTGTTCATGTGAAGAATGTTTCCGTTAGGACAGTATCCAATCCAATTATGCAATTCTTTTATGGTTCGCAAGGAGGACAACAACAAGAACAAATTGGAACTGGTTCGGGTGTTATAATTTCCGAAGACGGTTATAT
Organism: uncultured Bacteroidota bacterium; assembly: GCA_903842575.1. Lineage (GTDB taxonomy): Bacteria > Bacteroidota > Bacteroidia > Flavobacteriales > Flavobacteriaceae > Flavobacterium. The sequence goes on from CAIMMM010000123.1 coordinate 24,043, forward strand.
TGTTACTAATAACCACGTGATTAAAGATGCAACAGAGCTTGAAGTAACGTTGAATAATAACAAAGCCTACAAAGCAAGACTCATTGGAACTGATTCCAAAATGGATATTGCTTTATTGAAAATTGATGCGGATGAAAAATTACCGTATTCCACTTTTGCCGATTCGGATCAAGTGAAAGTAGGGGAATGGGTTTTAGCTGTTGGGAATCCCTATAATTTAACATCAACCGTTACGGCTGGAATCGTATCAGCGAAAGCCAGAAATTTGGACACCAACGGAATTCAATCGTTTATTCAAACCGATGCGGCTGTGAATCCTGGAAATAGTGGCGGTGCTTTGGTGAATACCCGAGGAGAATTAGTTGGAATTAACACTATGATTTCTTCGCAAACAGGTTCTTATGTTGGTTATTCTTTTGCGGTTCCTTCCAATATTACAAAAAAAATCATAGAAGACTTAATGGAATTTGGGAATGTGCAACGCGGAATTTTGGGTGTTGAAGGCAGCGAATTAAACAGTAGAGCTTCCAAAGAATTGGGCGTGGATGACACAGAAGGTTTTTATATTGGAAAGGTTACAAAAAATTCTGGTGCTGAAAAAGCAGGATTACAAAAAGGCGACATCATCAAAAAATTAGACAATCAAAAAATAAACTCCTTTTCAGAACTTACAGGATATATAAGCACTAAACGCCCAAATGATAAAATTCAAGTAACGTTTATCAGAGATGGCGAAACCAAATCGGTGCCGGTTGTTTTGGTAAAAAATGATGTTGTGAGTACCGAATTCAAAGGAATTGAATTGGAAAATATAGAAGCGTCGGACAAAAAGAAATTCAGAATTGATTATGGTGTTCGCATTAAAGAAATAAATAATGAAAATTTAAAACCTTATTATAATCAATTGAAAGGGAATATCATCCTCTCGGTTGATAATGTCAAGGCTTCGGATGTGGAAACCATCTCCAGATTCTTAAACAAAAAAGACGAAAACCAAAGTGTTAGCATCCAAATGATTAATCAGATGGGTCAGATTATTCAAATTATTATCTAATTTTACTTAAATATTTTTCCCAAAGCCAATCTCTAAAAGGTTGGCTTTTTTTATTTAAAAAATTTTACGAAATCGTTTTCGTGAAACACTTCTAATTACTACTTTTGCACCAAAATTTATTCAGTTTCTGAAATAAATTCAGAAGAAACAACACAACTACAAATATTATTTTTTTATCCTATGAACAGTAACTCTTTATACGAAAAAGAATTATCCTTTCAGGCTGACAGACGAAAAGCAGCCGTAGAATTCATCAAAATAATCAGTGATTTATGGTATGATAAATCGATTGAATTGGTGCTTTTTAGAAATCAATTGATTGACAGAAACGTAAGCGACATCATGAACTTGCATGAATATGCCGGCGAGTTCGTCCAAAAACCCATTAACGTTTTTGATTCGGTTGAAATTGCAAAAGCCATCCAAAACTTAGATTTGCCACCTTCACGAATTGATATTGGAAAATTGACGTATGAATATCATCTGGAAGACAACAAATACAATGATAGTAGAGCTTTCGTAATCGATAAATTAAAAAACGCTAAGAAAACAAAAGACATTAAACCTAAAGATGTGGTTTTGTATGGATTTGGTAGAATCGGTCGTTTGTTGGCTCGCGAAATGATGAGTAAGATGGGCAAAGGACAGCAAATGCGTTTGCGCGCGATTGTTACCCGTGATAAAAACGACGCTAGTTCTTTGGAAAAAAGAGCTTCCTTATTGCGTTATGATTCCATACATGGTGATTTTGAAGGTTCGGTGCAAGCTGATGTGGAAAACAATGCGTTGATTATCAATGGCACCACCGTTCATATTATAACGGCAAATGGTCCAGAAGAAATTGATTATACCAAATTTGGCATCGAAAAGGCATTGGTGATTGACAATACAGGTGCATTCACTACGGAAGAAGCTTTGAAAAGACATTTGGTTTCCAAAGGTGTCGATAAAGTTTTATTGACCGCTCCAGGAAAAGGAGTGCCTAATATAGTTTATGGTGTGAATCACAACGATTACAATCCGGATGAAGTAAATATTTTCTCGGCGGCATCGTGTACGACCAATGCGATTACACCCATTTTAAAAGCGGTTGAAGATACATTGGGCGTGGTTAAAGGCCATTTAGAAACCATCCATGCGTATACGAATGACCAAAACCTAGTGGATAATATGCACAAAAAATACCGTCGTGGTCGTGCTGCTGCTTTGAATATGGTTATTACCGAAACGGGTGCCGGGACTGCCGTTGCCAAAGCATTACCAAGTTTGGCCGGCAAATTAACTTCTAATGCTATTCGTGTTCCGGTTCCCAATGGCTCACTGGTGGTTTTGAATTTAGAAGTAACCAAAGAAACCTCTATTGACGAAGTCAATGCGATTATGAAAAAATATGCGTTGGAAGGTGAATTGGTAGAGCAAATTAAATATTCGTTGAATAACGAGTTGGTTTCCTCCGATATTGTGGGTACTTCAGCGCCTGCTATTTATGACAGTAATGCTACGATTGTTTCCAATGATGGAAAAAACATTGTATTGTATGTTTGGTATGATAATGAATATGGCTATAGCCACCAAGTAATCCGACTGGCAAAGTATATTTCTAAAGTAAGACGTTTTACGTATTACTAGGTTTTTCCCCTAGAAAATAGAGAAAAGACATATTATTAATCCAGAAAAAAACCGTCTCAATTATTTTGAAACGGTTTTTATTTGAAATTATTTTTTATAAAAATTCTATTCCTTATCCTTCATCAAATAATACACAGGAATACCGGTAAGCATGATCAAAACGCCCCAACCGCAAGTGGAGAATTTGGAGAATAACAAGGCAATGCTTAAAGCACTGGCAATAACAATATATAATGCCGGCAATAAAGGATAGCCAAAGGCTTTGTATGGTCGTTCGGCATCGGGCATTTTTTTGCGGAGAATGAAGATTCCGTAAATGGTAAGGATGTAAAATATCAAAACGATGATGACTACAAAGTCTAATAAATCGCCATATTTTCCTGTCAAACACAAACAAGAAGCCCAAAAACATTGTGCCCATAACGCCCAAGAAGGCACGCTGGCATAATTCAAATGAGCGGCTTTTTTAAAGAACAAACCGTCTTTTGCCATCGTGTAATATACTCTCGCGCCAGCCATAATCAAACCATTATTACAAGCAAAAGTGGAAATCATAATCATCACGGCAATAATCAATGTGCCTATGTCGCCAAAAATATATTGCGAAGCTACTACAGCAACTCTATCCGATTTGGCGGTGGCAATTTCTTGTAAAGGGACAACAGCAACATACATTAAATTGGTTAAGACATAAATCAAAGTCACAATCAAAGTTCCTAAAAACAAACTCAAACCCACATTGCGTTTTGGGTTTTTGATTTCGCCAGCAATAAAAGTAACGCCATTCCAGGCATCACTTGAAAACACGGAACCTACCATAGCAGCAGAAATAGCCGTGATTAATGTAGCTCCGGAAATAGGAAGCCACGAACTGGTTTCTGTATTAAAGGATTGTGTGCCCCAGGCGTTTGCCCAATTGGCATCCCATACTTCGCCTTTGGCAGCAAAGAACCCAAAAAGGATTAACCCAAATAAGGATAAAATTTTAATTACAGTAAGGACGGTTAGTAAAATTTTACTATTTTTCACACCACGGCTATTCAAATAAGTCAAGAAAATAATGGTAATGATAGAGACTATTTGAGCAGCATTGAGCTTGAAGGAACTTATTTCATAGAGTACATTTTCATCGCTCAAGGAAGGAATCAAATAAGCAGTAAATTTGGAAAATGCTACGCCAACCGCGGCAATAGTCCCCGTTTGTATCACGGCAAAGAAACTCCAGCCATACAAAAAGGCAATCAATTTATTGTAAGCTTCTTTCAAATACACATATTGCCCGCCTGCTTTTGGAAACATTGCACTTAGTTCGCCATAACTTACAGCGGCAACAATAGTGATAAATCCTGTGAGTAGCCAAATGGCAATAAGCCAACCGGCGGAACCTACTTGTCTTACAATATCGGCGCTTACTATAAATATTCCCGAACCAATCATGGAACCCACAACAAGCATGGTTCCGTCAAATAGTCCGAGTTCTTTTTTAAATTCTTCTTGATTGTTTTCTTTCATTTTTGGTTTGGTTTAGTTTTGATAAAGATATAAAAATATTTGATTTTTGATTTATTATATAAAAATGACAATATAAATATGCCTTTTGCCGTTGTAATAATTCTTTTTATCTAAAAAAAATAAGATTAAAAAAAATATGTTTTACTTTGCAAACCTTAATGGAAATAGAAGCTCATATACTATAATGCGAATAATCACCATTCTTTTATTACTGATAACTCAATTTGTTTTTTCGCAGGAAAAACAAAAAGTGGAAACCTATAGGTATGGTCATGATGGGATTGAATTAGTTTCGCAATCCAAAAAGGAAACTATTATTGTCAGTACTTATAATTCTAAAATGAATATTCGTGAAGACATTGCTCATAAAGTATATGTGATGTATTTGGCAGATAAAATTGTTACTAATAAAATAATAACAATCAATGGAATTGATGCAACAGTAACAGGGAAATGTATTATTAGAAAAAAAAATAATTTGACTGTTGTCGATTTTTATTATGAAACCATTCAATGGTGTTCGGGGCTTTTGGAAATCTACAAAAAGAAAATGGGATAAATTTTTTAGAAAAATATAAAAAATGCTTCATATTTATGAGGCGTTTTTTAGTTTGCTAAAGGATATAATTTCAATTTTAGGAAACACTTCTTTTCAATTGGGATTTATAGATGCTTAAATGATATTAGAAATATTTTTTCTAATTCTGAAATTTAATTTCAATACTGTATATTTGCTTTTATTTTATTTAAAATGGACAGTAAGACAACCGCGTTTTATAATAGGTTAAAAACAGAATTAGGGAATACATCAGATTGGCCAAGTGAATATTTATATAAATTTATTATACCAACTGATTTAAAAAAAATAGAAGAATTAGAAAATGCATTTGATAATATGGGTGCAGTAATCAAAACCCATAAATCAAAAACAGCTAAATACACAAGTCTATCCATAAATGTTATGATGGAAGGCCCTGAGGCTGTAGTCGAAAAATACATATATGTTTCTAATATAGAAGGTTTAATCTCATTATAATGACTGAAAAATATATCAAGGAAAACGCCAATGATGTGGTGCACCACATGGAATACAATGCGGAACGTTCCCATTTAATCATTCCGGAATATGGTCGTCATTTACAAAAATTGATTGACCAAGCAACGGCAATAGATGATGCCGAAGAACGAAATAAAGCAGCGCGATACATCATACAAGTTATGGGAAGTTTAAATCCCCATCTACGCGATGTACCCGATTTTCAACATAAATTATGGGATCAGATTTTTATTATGTCTGATTTTAAATTAAAAGTTGATTCTCCTTATCCTGTGCCCACTCGTGAAGTAGTAAACCTAAAACCCGAGCAATTACCTTATCCTCAAAAAAACCCAAAATATCGTTATTATGGTAACAATATCAAGTATATGATTGATGTTGCTGACAGTTGGGAAGAAGGAGAAATGAAAAGCGCTTTAGTAAAAGTCATTGCCAATCACATGAAAAAGTCCTATTTGAGTTGGAACAAAGACACGGTTAAAGATGATGTGAT
>CAIMMM010000124.1 GCA_903842575.1 uncultured Bacteroidota bacterium
ATTAAAAAAATGGAAAAGCGGAAAGATGGAATATTGGAAACAAACCATGAGTAAATCTTCCTTTTATCCAATTATCCAATACACATAATAACCAAATAACATAATAACCTAATATCAAATCAACTAAAAACAAAATTTGAAAAAACTCTTAATCATATTATTTTTAATCTCGGGGAGTTTCTATTCCTTTTCACAACAAAAGATTAAGGAAAAAGAACGGCCAAAACCTACCACGAGAATTTTATTTGTTTTCGATGCTTCACAAAGCATGTATGGCAGATGGCAAAGTGATATGAAAATTACCATTGCTCAAAAAATGATTACCAGTTTGCTAGATAGTTTGATTTATGTTCCGAATCTTCAGATAGCTTTGCGTGTTTATGGTCACCAAAAATCATTTCCACCGCAAGATTGCGACGACACCAAACTTGAAGTTCCTTTTTCGTTCGGAAATATTCCTAAAATAAAAAGCGTATTAAAACAACTGGTTCCAAAAGGCACCACTCCTATTGCTATCTCACTGGAACAAGCCGGAAACGACTTCCCTCCTTGCGAAAATTGCAGAAACATCATTATTTTAATAACCGATGGCCTGGAAGAATGTGGCGGCGATCCTTGTGCGGTTTCTAAAGCATTACAGAAAAAAGGAATCGTTTTAAAACCATTTGTTATTGGAATTGGTAGAGATTTTAAATCAGCATTCGATTGTATCGGAACTTATTTTGATGCTTCGAGTGAGAAGATTTTCAAAAAAGTTCTTAATGTGGTTATTTCTCAGGCTTTGAACTCTACAACTGGGCAAGTTAATTTATTAGACATTGAAGGAAAACCTACCGAAACAAACGTCAATATGTCTTTCTACGACAGTTATTCTGGGAATTTAAAATACAATTTTATCCACACAATGAATAACCGTGGAAATCCAGATACATTGGTAATTGATCCTTTAACAACCTACAAACTCACAATTCATACCATTCCACCCGTTACCATCGACACAGTTAAACTAACTGCGGGGAAACATACCATTATTCCGGTTGACGTGCCTCAGGGATTTTTATCTTTAAAATTAGGTGGAAAAAGCAATCCTTCGCAAAAACCAATTCCTTGTATCGTCAGGAAAAAAGGCAAAATGGAAACCATTAATGTTCAGAATTTTGAGCAAACAGAAAAATATCTTGTGGGAAAATATGATATAGAAGTACTTTGTTTACCAAGAATCTACCTGAAAGATATTGATATCAGCCAAAGCAAAACCACAACAATTGAAATTCCGCAACCAGGAATGGCAACAATAACTACTGGTATCATGGGTTATGGCAGTTTATATCTCGAAGATGATAATAAATTAACCTGGCTTTATAATTTCAGAGAGAATACAACCGTTGAAACTTTGATTTTGGAACCAGGAAAATATCGTGTTGTTTATCGTTCAAAATTCTCAACAAAATCGGATTATACAACAGAGAAATCATTCAAAGTGGAATCTGGTTCGGCTGTGAATGTTAAAGTTTATTCAGATAATTAGAAAAATAAATATAATGAAGAAATTTACTTATTCAGAAAAAAAAGACACACGCTCAGGTTTTGGAGCAGGATTGCATGAACTTGGAAAATCGAATCCAAATGTTGTTGCACTTTGCGCTGATTTAATTGGCTCTTTAAAAATGGACGCATTTGTGAAAGACTTTCCTGAAAGATTTGTTCAGGTTGGAATTGCCGAAGCCAATATGATTTCTATGGCAGCTGGTTTGACCATTGGTGGAAAAATTCCTTTTACCGGAACCTTTGCCAATTTTTCAACCGGTAGAGTTTATGACCAAATCAGGCAATCTGTGGCCTATTCGAAGAAAAATGTAAAAATTTGTGCTTCACATGCCGGACTAACTTTAGGCGAAGACGGTGCAACACATCAAATACTGGAAGATATTGGCTTGATGAAAATGCTTCCAAACATGACTGTTATCAATACTTGTGATTATAATCAAACAAAAGCTGCAACACTGGCAATTGCCGAACACGTTGGACCCGTTTACTTGAGATTTGGTCGACCAGTAGTACCAAACTTCACTCCTGCCGATCAAAAATTTGAAATTGGAAAAGCTGTACTTTTAAATGAAGGAAATGATGTTACTATTTTCGCAACCGGCCATTTGGTATGGAAAGCCATAGAAGCTGGCGAAATTTTAGAATCAAAAGGAATCAATGCTGAAATAATAAATATTCATACCATTAAACCTTTGGATGTTGAAGCAGTCTTATACTCAGTAAAAAAAACCAGATGTGTTGTAACAGCTGAAGAACATCAAATGAATGGAGGCTTAGGTGATAGCATCGCTCAGTATTTATCAATCAATTTACCAACACCAATTGAAATGGTGGCAGTTAATGATAA
>CAIMMM010000125.1 GCA_903842575.1 uncultured Bacteroidota bacterium
CAAACGGATTTTAACCGTTTATTCTAATGTTTTAACAGGTTTTAATGGTGATGAAATTTCAAAACAAATTGCAACAGAATTAAATGGATATGAAATGCCAAAAGGGTTGTCCTATACATTCTCTGGCGTACAAGAAGAACAAGGGAAAAATCAAAATTTCTTGATGTATGCGCTTTTCTTGGCGTTGGCAGGAATTACAATTATTATTGTGTTGCAATTTAATTCGGTTTCTAAAACCATGGTGATTTTATTCACGGTTTTACTAAGTTTTAGTGGTGTTTTCTATGGCTATGTAATTGCCAATATGGATTTTGTTATCTTAATGACCATGATGGGAATAATATCATTAGCCGGAATTGTTGTGAAGAATGGGATTGTATTAATGGATTTCTTTGTCTTGTTATTAGACAAAAAAGTAGCTGCAAAACAAGTTGAAAGTCATAATGACTTATCATTAGAAGAAATAAAAGAAGTCATCATCGAATCGGGTAAATCAAGACTTCGCCCAGTTTTACTAACGGCTTTAACCGCGGTATTGGGATTAATTCCGTTAGCAATTGGTCTAAATTTTGACTTCTTTACTTTAGTTACCGACTTAAATCCACACTTTTTTATGGGTGGTGATAACGTAATTTTCTGGGGACCCTTGGCTTGGACCATCATTTTTGGATTAACCTATGCGACCGTATTAACTTTGGTTATGGTACCCGTAATGTTCTTCTTGGTGAAACGAACTAAGTATTGGTTGAGAGATAGAAAAACAGCAACAGTTTAATTGTTGTTTGTACATAAAAAAGTCCCGTATCATTAAAACGATACGGGACTTTTAAATTATAAAGATTTCTTTAATTCAATAACTTATCCAATTCTTCTTGTAATGCTGGAGAAGAAGGTCTTTCGGCATCCGATTTTACAATATTCCCTTTTGGGTCAATTAAAATAAATCTTGGAATACTATTGATATTATAACTCTTCATGAATTCTGAATTCCAGTTTTTATCTGCAAATAATTGCATTCCTCCCAACTCTTTTTCTTTAACAAAAGTTACCCATTTATCATGGTCTTTATCAACATCAACTGAGATGCTAACAAATTCAATGTTTTTCCCTTCATATTTTTCCTCTACTTTTTTCAAGAAAGGAATTTCTGCTCTGCAAGGGCCACACCAAGTTGCCCAAACATCAATATAAACATACTTCCCTCGTAAATCTTCTAATTTTGTTTTTCCGCCTTTATGATTTTCATAATCAAAACTAACAGACGCTGTATTATTCAACTTGTTTGCAACCTTTTTTTGATTGTAATATTGTCTCAAACCCATTAAATTTTCTTCAATACTTTTCTTTTGGCTTTCGGTAAAATTTGAATCTAAATTGGCTTTTTCCAAACGTTCAATATCTGTATTTTGCATTTGATCAACCGCTTTGTTAAACTCATCTTCACCTAAAGCTAGCAATGCAACCGGATTTAATTTTTCCTCTAACAGAGTGGTTTGGGCTAGAAAATTATTCTCAGCTTCTCCTTTTCCTTTAAAAACTATACTTTCATCAAATGCTGCAGCATCCATTTTTAACTTTAAATCAAAGCCGTCTTTTAAAAACAATTGAGCATATTCAACACCATCATACATCACATATTCGCCATCTGCAACTTCAAAAGAAGCTTCAAAAACACCTTTTTCATTAACTTTGATTTCTTTAATTGTTTTATTGGCAGGGGTATTGATGTAAATTACATCACCATTTCTATTAGCAATTTCCGCCTGGAAATTTACTTTTCCTTGTGCAAATCCAATACTTGTAAGCATCAAAGTCAAAAAGAAGCATAATTTTTTCATAAACATGTTTTTTAGTTATTAGTAAACCAAAAGTAACTTTTTATTTAATCTCTTTTAAAATATTAACATAAAATTACTACACAAATATGTATTGAAGTTTTACCGTATTAATTTGATTTTTGTTTTTACTTTTGCAAAAAAATATTCTAATGTACAGAAGTCATAATTGTGGCGAATTAAATGCCTCACATATCAATAAAGAAGTTACACTTGCGGGCTGGGTTCAAAAATCTCGTGATAAAGGATTTATGAATTGGGTGGATTTGCGTGACCGCTATGGCATTACACAATTAATTTTTGATGAAAGTCGTTCAGAAAAAATCATTTTTGAACTAGCTAAAACTCTAGGTCGCGAATTTGTCATTCAAGTAAAAGGAACCGTTATTGAACGGGAAGCCAAAAACAAAAATATTCCAACTGGAGAAATTGAAATTTTAGTTACCAAATTAAACATACTAAACGCTGCGCTTACACCGCCTTTCACCATTGAAGATGAGACCGATGGTGGTGAAGATATCCGAATGAAATACCGCTACTTAGATATCCGAAGAAATCCTGTAAAAAACAATTTGCTTTTCCGACATAAAGTAGCCATGGAAGTTCGCAAATATTTATCCGACTTGGATTTTTGTGAAGTAGAAACACCCTATTTAATTAAATCTACTCCAGAAGGCGCAAGAGATTTCGTAGTGCCAAGCCGGATGAATGAAGGACAATTTTATGCTTTGCCTCAATCGCCACAAACCTTCAAACAATTATTGATGGTGGGTGGAATGGATAAATACTTTCAAATAGTAAAATGCTTCCGCGATGAAGATTTACGTGCGGATCGTCAACCGGAATTTACACAAATCGATTGCGAAATGGCATTTGTCGAACAAGAAGATATTTTAAATGTGTTTGAAGGTTTGACTCGCCATTTACTAAAAGAAATTAAAGGAATTGAAGTGGATAAATTTCCAAGAATGACCTACGATTACGCCATGAAAACCTACGGAAATGACAAACCAGACATTCGTTTCGGAATGGAATTTGGCGAGTTAAATAGCGTTGCTCAAAATAAAGATTTCCCTGTTTTTAATGCTGCCGAATTGGTGGTAGGAATTGCAGTTTCTGGAGCAGGAGAATATACGCGTAAAGAAATTGACGGTTTGATAGACTGGGTAAAACGTCCTCAAGTGGGTGCCAGTGGAATGGTCTATGTAAAATGCAACGAAGACGGAACCTATAAATCTTCTGTAGATAAATTCTATGACCAAAATGACATAGCCAATTGGGCAAAAATAACCGGCGCGAAAGCTGGCGACATGATTTTTGTGCTTTCCGGTCCAGCCGATAAAACAAGAACGCAACTTTCTGCTTTACGAATGGAATTAGCGACTCGTTTGGGATTACGTAATCCGAATGAATTTGCGCCTCTTTGGGTTGTCGATTTTCCTTTATTAGAATTTGATGAAGAAAGTGGTCGCTATCATGCCATGCACCATCCTTTTACTTCTCCAAAACCCGAAGATTTAGAATTGATACACAGCAATCCGGGAAAAGTTCGCGCCAATGCCTACGATATGGTTTTAAACGGGAACGAAATTGGAGGTGGTTCTATTCGTATTCACGATAAAGATTTACAAAGTAGAATGTTTGCTTTATTAGGATTTACACCCGAGCAAGCCGAAGATCAATTTGGTTTCTTGATGAATGCTTTCCAATTTGGCGCACCACCTCATGGAGGATTAGCTTTTGGATTGGATAGATTAGTTGCTATATTAGGGGGGCAAGAAACGATCAGAGATTTTATAGCCTTTCCAAAAAATAATTCAGGAAGAGATGTTATGATTGACGCACCATCCGAAATAGATGAGACACAATTAAATGAATTACATATTAAAATAAATTTGAAATAAATATTTATCAAAAAAAACATTGAAAACGCTGTAAATCAATAATTTTCAAAAAAGAAATAACAAATATTCATTTCGTATAGGAATATATACTACATTTGCCACATTATAAATTATTATTACAATTACAATGCGTACAGGTACAGTTAAATTTTTCAATGAGTCTAAAGGTTATGGTTTCATCACAGATGATGAAACTGGAAAAGACATTTTTGTTCACGCTTCAGGTATTAAAGCTGAATCACTAAATGAAGGTGATAAAGTTTCTTACGAAGAAGAAGAAGGAAGAAAAGGTAAAGTAGCAGCTCAAGTAGTAGCTATCGAAGATTAATATATATTATTTTTTGATTACCTAAATGATTTAACGTCTCGATTTTTCGAGACGTTTTTTTATATAAAAAAGTTGCTATTTAAAATTAATTTAAATAATTCTTTTTTATGCACTATTTACAAAACGTTTTTCAAAATGTCTCTTGCAATTTAAATATTGCGATGTATATTTGTACTGTTTTAAAAAAATGCACATGCACACCAATCAATTAGACTATTTTCCAATACTAATGCAAATGCTATTAGCTGTTGGATTTGTTGCTGGAATTATTGTAATTTCAGGAAAATTAGGTCCTAAAAGACACTCGAAAAATAAAGACATTAATTTCGAATGTGGTATAGAATCATTCGGTAATGCACGTATTCCTTTCTCTGTAAAATATTTCCTTGTCGCCATACTGTTTGTCCTTTTTGATGTGGAAGTTATTTTTCTTTACCCATGGGCAATCAATTTTAAAGAATTAGGAATGGAAGGCATGATTAAAATGGTCATTTTCATGTTGCTTCTTTTGGTTGGATTCTTCTATATCATTAAGAAGAAAGCTTTGGAATGGGAATAGATAAATTACAAATTGTAAATTACGAATTATAAATGAGTGATTCAAAAACAACCATGGTTGCGCCACCAGAAGGCGTTACAGGAGAAGGTTTTTTTGCAACAAAACTTAATGATGTTGTGGGAATGGCTCGTGCCAATTCGCTTTGGCCATTGCCTTTTGCTACTTCATGTTGCGGTATTGAATTTATGGCAACAATGGCTTCGCATTATGATTTGGCAAGATTTGGGATGGAACGCGTGAGTTTTTCTCCACGCCAAGCCGATATGTTGATGGTAATGGGAACTATTTCAAAAAAAATGGGCCCCATTTTACGACAAGTTTATGAACAAATGGCAGAGCCTCGTTGGGTTATTGCCGTTGGAGCTTGCGCTTCATCCGGTGGTATTTTTGATACATATTCTGTGCTACAAGGAATTGATAAAGTAATTCCTGTGGATGTATATGTCCCCGGTTGCCCTCCAAGACCAGAACAAATTGTAGATGGCGTAATGCAATTACAAGAATTAGTGAGAAACGAATCCGTTAGAAGACGTAGTTCTCCAGAATATATAGAATTATTAGCTTCTTATAACCTACAATAATGGCTTTAGAAACTTTACAAATACAAGAAAAAATAACCCAAAAATTTGGCGTGAATTCTCAAAATTTTGACACGCAAAAAGGTATTTTTTCTTTCGAAGTTACTTCAGATTCAATTCACGAAGTAATTCAATTTCTAAAAGAAGAACAAGACTTTCACTTTTTAACAGATTTATGCGGAATTCATTTTCCGGATAATGATGAAAATCATCGGTTTGCGGTGGTTTACCATTTACATAATTGGATTGAAAATGTGCGAATCAGAATAAAAACTTATTTAACAGAAACCCCAGAAACCGATACTATCACCGACTTATTCTTATGTTCCAATTGGATGGAAAGAGAAACTTGGGATTTTTATGGAATCCATTTCAAAGGGCATCCTCAGTTAAAAAGAATTTTAAATATGGATGAAATGATTTCTCATCCTATGCGAAAAGAATTTCCAATGGAAGATAGTGGCCGAACAGACAAAGACGATCGTTTCTTTGGAAGAACAACAATAAATAGTTAAAAATGTCAGAACTATTATTACCGCCCGAGCATCGTTATGCTAAAATAATTAAAGAAAGTCGAAATGACGACGGGAGTGAATATACCGTCTTAAATTTAGGCCCAACGCATCCTGCAACTCACGGAATTTTCCAAAACATCCTATTAATGGATGGCGAAAAAATTCTGGATGCCGAACCAACTATTGGCTACATTCATCGTGCCTTTGAAAAAATCGCAGAAAATCGTCCGTTTTACCAAATCACACCTCTAACAGATAGATTAAACTATTGCTCCTCTCCTATAAATAATATGGGGTGGTGGATGACTTTGGAAAAATTACTAGACATTGAAGTTCCCAAAAGAGTACAATATCTAAGAGTAATTGTTATGGAATTGGCTAGAATTACAGACCATTTAATTTGCAATTCCATTCTTGGCGTAGATACTGGTGCTTATACAGGTTTCTTGTATGTGTTTCAATTCAGAGAAAAAATCTACGAAATCTATGAAGAAATTTGTGGTGCCCGTTTGACAACAAATATGGGAAGAATTGGTGGTTTCGAAAGAGATTGGTCGCCAGAAGCTTTCAGAAAATTAGATTTGTTTTTAGAAGAATTTCCAATTGCTTGGAAAGAATTTGAAAACCTATTTGAAAGAAATAGAATTTTTATTGATCGTACGGTAAACGTAGGTTCAATAAGCGCAGAAAAAGCAATGCAATATGGATTTACAGGTCCAAATTTACGTGCCGCAGGTGTTGATTATGATGTTCGTGTCGCTGAACCCTATTCTTCCTATGAAGATTTTAATTTTATTATTCCCGTTGGAAAATCAGGGGATACTTATGACCGTTTTTGCGTGCGTAATGCCGAAATTTGGGAAAGTTTAAGTATCATTCGTCAAGCGTTAGACAAAATGCCTGAAGGAAATGTTTTTCATGCAGATGTTCCCGAATATTATTTGCCTCCAAAAGAAGATGTATATCACAACATGGAAAGCTTAATTTATCACTTCAAAATTGTAATGGGTGAAATTCCTGTTCCTGTGGCTGAAGTATATCACGCTGTTGAAGGCGGAAATGGAGAATTAGGGTTTTATTTAGTTACAGACGGAAGTAGAACACCGTACCGTTTGCATTTTAGAAGACCTTGCTTTATTTATTATCAAGCCTATCCAGAAATGATTAAAGGAGCATTGTTATCCGATGCCATCGTAATATTATCAAGTTTAAATGTAATTGCTGGCGAATTAGACGCTTAATAATTATGGAAAGATCACACCTTAAACAAGAAATAAACATCACTGAGAACTTGATGAACCGTATCAATGAGTTAATCAGTCATTATCCAGCCGATAAAAGAAAATCCGCTTTATTGCCCGTTTTGCACGAAGTGCAAGATGCTCACGACAATTGGTTAAGTACCGATTTGCAAATAAAAGTTGCAGAAATTTTAGAAATTCAACCTATTGAAGTTTTTGAAGTAGTAACTTTTTACACGATGTTCAACCAACGACCTATTGGTAAATATATGTTTGAATTTTGTCAAACCTCCCCTTGTTGTTTAAATGGCGTGGAGAATTTGATGGATTATACATGTTCTAAATTAGGCGTAAAAGTGGGCGAACCTTCAGCGGACGGCCAGTTTGAAGTTCGCGGTGTCGAATGCCTTGGCGCATGTGGTTATGCACCCATGATGCAATTGGGCGATTTCTACCAAGAGCATTTGAATGAAGAAAAAATCGATCAGTTAATTACGGATTGCAAAGACGGAAAAATCACTTTACACGATAAATAATATCATGGGAAGAAAAATATTATTAGATAAAATAAACGTTCCAGGCATTAGAACTTATGAAGTATATCGCAAAGAAGGCGGTTATGCTTCGGTAGAAAAAGCCATCAAAAAAATGACTCCTGATGAAGTAGTGGAAGAAGTAAAAACTTCTGGTCTGCGTGGCCGTGGTGGTGCTGGATTCCCATGCGGAATGAAATGGAGTTTTATTGACAAAAAATCTGGCAAACCAAGGCACTTAGTTTGCAACGCTGACGAAAGTGAGCCAGGAACTTTCAAAGACCGTTATTTGATGGAATTTATTCCTCATTTACTCATTGAAGGAATGATTACTTCAAGTTATGCATTGGGAGCCAACTTATCCTACATCTACATTCGTGGAGAATATATGTGGGTTTATAAAATTCTGGAGAGAGCTATTGCCGAAGCAAAAGCTGCGGGTTTTCTTGGGAAAAACATCTTAGGTTCGGGTTACGATTTGGAATTATGCGTTCACATTGGCGCTGGCGCCTACATTTGTGGTGAAGAAACAGCCTTGATAGAATCGCTAGAAGGGAAAAGAGGAAATCCAAGAATTAAACCACCATTTCCAGCAGTTTCGGGACTTTGGGCTAATCCTACAGTGGTAAATAATGTAGAAACTATCGCTTCAGTGCCATGGATTGTCAACAATTCGGGAGCAGATTATGCCGGAATTGGAATTGGTCGTTCTACAGGAACCAAGTTAATATCCGCTTCTGGAAACATTAAAAACCAAGGCGTATTTGAAATTGATTTAGGATTGTCCGTATACGAATTTATGAATTCCGACGAATATTGTGGCGGAATGCAAACCGATAGACCATTGAAAGCACTAGTTCCGGGAGGAAGTTCGGTGCCAATTTTACCAGCCAATTTAATATACAAAACTGCTGCAGGGGAAGACCGCTTGATGTCATACGAAAGTTTATCCGACGGAGGCTTTGCTACAGGTTCTATGTTAGGTTCAGGTGGATTTATCGTTTATGACGACCGTGCTTGCATCGTTCGTAACACTTGGAATTTCTCAAGATTTTACCATCATGAAAGCTGTGGTCAATGTACGCCTTGTCGTGAAGGAACCGGTTGGTTAGAAAAAGTATTGCATAGAATAGAAAATGGTCACGGTCGTGAAGAAGATATAGAATTGTTGTGGAGCATACAGTCAAAAATTGAAGGAAACACCATTTGCCCATTAGGTGATGCTGCGGCATGGCCAGTTGCTGCGGCAATTCGTCATTTCAAAGACGAGTTTGAATACCACATCCGTTTCCCAGAAAAAGTAAAGAATAGAGATCACTTTGTTGCCGAACCTTTTGAAAAAGTGAAGCATTTAGTAGCAAAGCAAACAGTATAAAGACTAGACATGAAAGTAACTATAGACGGTCAAGAAATTGAAGTAACTCCAGGAACAACCATCCTGCAGGCAGCTCGTATGATTGGAGGAGAATCTGTTCCACCAGCCATGTGTTATTATTCTAAATTAAAAGGAACAGGTGGGAAATGCCGTTGTTGTTTAGTAGACGTTACCAAAGGAAGTGAAGCCGACCCAAGACCAATGCCAAAATTAATGGCCTCATGTGTTACAGGTTGTCAAGACGGAATGGAAATAGCCAGTAAATCTTCGGACAGAGTAAAAGAAGCCAGAAATGCGGTAACCGAATTCCTTTTAATTAATCACCCTTTAGATTGCCCAATTTGCGACCAAGCTGGAGAATGTGATTTACAGAATTTAAGTTTCGAGCACGGAAAATCACAAACCCGTTTTATTGAAGATAAAAGAACTTTTGAACCGGAAGATATTGGCGATAAAATTCAATTGCACATGAACCGTTGTATTGTTTGCCAAAGATGTGTTGAAGTAGCGGATCAATTGACAGACGGAAGAGTTCACGGCGTTTTAAATCGGGGCGATCATTCGCAAATTTCGACTTGTATTTCGGCTGCGATTGACAATGAATTTTCTGGAAATATGATTGATGTTTGTCCAGTTGGCGCATTAACAGATAAGACGTTCCGTTTTAAATCGAGAGTATGGTGCAACAAACCCTATAATGCTCATAGAGATTGCGACAAATGCTGTGGAAAAACAACCCTTTGGATGTTTGGAAACGAAATTCAAAGAGTAACTGCTCGT
This sequence comes from uncultured Bacteroidota bacterium, assembly GCA_903842575.1. Taxonomy (GTDB): domain Bacteria; phylum Bacteroidota; class Bacteroidia; order Flavobacteriales; family Flavobacteriaceae; genus Flavobacterium. The sequence goes on from CAIMMM010000125.1 coordinate 9,649, forward strand.
AAAGACGAGTTTCATGAAGTGGAAGAATTCATTTGCAACGAATGTCGTTTTGACCATAAAAATGTTGAAGATTGGGTAGTTGAAGGTCCGAGAGAATTCGAAAAAGATTCGGTTATCAATCAAAATAACTATACTCAAAAATTAGAAAAAGTTGAAATCGTTACCGAAAAAGGGATTCTTTTAGGTAGAGATATGGATAGAGAAAAAATTAGTATGGCAAGTGTCCCATTAGAAAAAAAATCAAAATCATAAGCAATGGATAGTGCCTTTATTATAGAAAAAAGCGTTGTGATTGTTGTAGTTTTTGCGATAACTATGTTTATGGCTATGTACTCTACTTGGGCAGAACGCAAGGTTGCGGCTTTTTTGCAAGATAGAATTGGTCCAAATCGAGCCGGTTGGGGAGGATTACTACAACCTCTTGCCGATGGAATGAAACTTTTTGCAAAAGAAGAATTTGAACCCAATACCCCAAATAGATTTTTGTTCTTTGTTGGCCCAGCAATTGCTATGAGCACCGCATTGATGACAAGTGCTGTAATTCCTTGGGGCGATAAAATACATGTTTTTGGAAGAGACGTTTTACTTCAAGCCACCGATATTGATGTAGCATTATTATATGTTTTCGGTGTTGTTTCTGTTGGAGTTTACGGAATTATGATTGGAGGTTGGGCTTCTAACAATAAGTTTTCGCTTATTGGAGCTGTTCGCGCCGCATCACAAATGGTTTCTTATGAAGTAGCCATGGGATTATCTATAATTGCTTTGTTGATGATGACCGGAACTTTGAGTTTAAAAGAAATTTCTATGCAACAATCGGGTATGCATTGGAATGTTTTTTATCAACCGCTTTCTTTCTTAATCTTTTTAATTTGTGCATTCGCAGAAACCAATAGAACCCCATTTGACTTAGCAGAATGTGAAACCGAATTAATTGGTGGTTATCACACCGAATATTCTTCCATGAAAATGGGATTTTACTTGTTTGCGGAATATGCCAATATGTTCATTTCCTCTACCATTTTATCTATTTTATTCTTTGGCGGATATAACTACCCAGGAATGCAATGGATGGTTGAACATGCTGGAGTTAACATAGCAAATATTCTTGGAATCGCTGTTTTATTTACCAAAATTTGTGGGTTTATATTCTTCTACATGTGGATTCGCTGGACAATACCAAGATTTAGATACGATCAATTGATGAATTTGGGATGGAAGATTTTAATTCCACTCGCTATTCTGAATATTATAATAACAGGAATTTGCATTTTAGCTTTTAAATAAAAGAACAATGTCAGGGTCAATACAAACAATATCATTATCAGGCAGAAAAAAGCAAGTTTCCAATAAGGAAATGACCTTTTTGGAAAGTTTATATCTGGTAGCTATAGTAAAAGGTTTGCTTATTACTATTAAACACTTTTTCAGAAAAAAAGCAACCATTCAATATCCTGAACAGGTTCGCGAATATAGTCCTGTTTATAGAGGACAGCACATGTTGAAACGCGATGATCAAGGACGTGAAAATTGTACGGCTTGTGGGTTGTGCGCGCTTTCTTGCCCAGCAGAAGCCATCACAATGACGGCTTCAGAACGTCAAAAAGGAGAAGAACATTTGTACCGAGAAGAAAAATATGCTTCGGTGTATGAAATCAATATGTTGCGATGTATTTTTTGTGGACTGTGTGAAGAAGCCTGTCCTAAAGATGCCGTTTATTTAACGATTTCCAAAGAATTAGTTCCTTCAAGTTACAATAGAGAAGATTTTATTTTCGGAAAAGACAAATTGGTAATGCCCTTAGAAATGGCTATGAAGAACGCTCAACTTAAAAACGCAAACTAATGTCAGCAATTCTTATCATTTTTTACGTTTTAGCTGCAATAACATTGTCAACCGCTTTTTTGACAATTTATAGTAGAAATCCAATACACAGCGCTATCTATTTAGTGATTTGCTTTTTCTCTATTGCAGCTCATTACTTATTGTTCAATGCGCAATTTTTAGCCATTGTCCATATCATTGTCTATTCGGGAGCCATTATGGTTTTATTTTTATTTACCATCATGTTGATGAATTTAAACAAGGAAGATGAAGTACACAAACCCCGAATAACAAGACTTGGCGCTATCGTTGTGTTTTGCTTAATGAGTTTGGTTTTATTAGCAATATTCATAAATTCAAAACCTATTGTTGGAGAATACGACACAACTGGTAATGATTTCCAATCGATAAAAGTGCTTGGAAAAGTATTGCTGAATGAGTATATGGTGCCGTTTGAGTTTGCTTCTATCTTATTATTAGTTGCGATGATTGGAGCTGTTTTATTGTCTAAAAAAGAAAATACAAATAAATAATATGAATAATATTTTAAATGAAATTGGCATAGAAAACTATCTCTTTCTCTCTATTTTACTTTTTTGTATTGGAGTATTTGGAGTGTTGTACAGACGAAATGCTATCATCGTATTTATGTCTATCGAAATAATGTTGAATGCCGTAAACCTTTTGTTTGTAGCTTTTTCAACCTATCATCAAGATTCAGAAGGGCAAATATTCGTGTTTTTCTCAATGGCCGTTGCGGCAGCAGAAGTGGCTGTTGGTTTGGCAATCTTAGTTTCTGTATATAGAAATTTAGGATCCATTGATATCGCTAATTTAAAAAACTTAAAAGGATAATCCAAAATGGAGAAGAATTTAGTTTTACTATTATTATTGACCCCGTTCGTTGGGTTTTTATTCAATGTTTTCTTCGGAAAAAAGGTTGGAAAAGGAATGTCTGGTATCATTGGAACACTTTCTATAGTAGTTTCATTTGCTGTTAGCATTTACTTTTTTATGCAACTCAATCAAACAGGGAAACCTATTCAAGTTTCTTTATTTGACTGGATTTCAGTTAGTAATTTCAAGTTAGATTTTGGGGTTTTACTGGACCAATTGTCCTTATTATGGCTATTATTTGTAACTGGAATTGGTTCCTTAATTCATTTGTATTCCATTAGCTATATGCACGAGGATGAGAATATGCACAAATTTTTTGCCTATCTAAATCTATTTGTATTCTTCATGATTACTTTGGTAGTTGGAAGCAACTTATTGGTGATGTTCATTGGCTGGGAAGGCGTTGGCCTTTGCTCCTATTTACTAATTGGTTTTTGGTATAAAAATCAAGAGTACAACGATGCGGCAAAGAAAGCCTTTATCATGAACCGAATCGGAGACTTAGGTTTCCTAATCGGTATCTTTATTTTGGGTTCTTTATTTTCAACATTAGACTTTGTTGACATGAAAGAAACCATTTTGGGCGGAACCAATAGTGCCAATACTCTTTGGATTGGTGTTGCCTGTTTGTGTTTATTCATTGGCGCTTGTGGAAAATCAGCCCAATTGCCTTTATATACTTGGTTACCCGACGCCATGGCTGGACCAACGCCTGTTTCGGCATTAATACATGCTGCAACTATGGTTACTGGTGGTATCTTTATGATTACAAGAATGAATTTTCTCTTTGGTTTAGATATGCACAGTGTTCATTTAGTCAATTTTATAATTGCTATTGTTGGTGCATCAACCGCTTTAATTGCTGCAACCATTGGATTGGCACAAAACGATATCAAAAAAGTATTGGCCTATTCTACCGTTTCCCAATTGGGATTAATGTTTTTAGCTTTAGGACTTGGTGCTTATACCATTGCCGTTTTCCATGTCATTACCCATGCCTTCTTTAAGGCCTGTTTATTCTTGGGTTCCGGTTCTGTGATTCATGCTTTGCATGGGGAACAAGACATGCGAAAAATGGGCGGATTGAAAAAAGCCATGCCAATTACTTTTTGGACTATGTTAATTTCAACACTTGCTATTGCCGGAATTTTTCCTTTCGCAGGATTTTGGTCCAAAGATGAAATCTTAATGTCGGCTTTTCATGAAAACAAAGTCCTTTGGGTTGTGGCTTCCATCGCCTCCATCATGACTGCCTTTTATATGTTTAGATTAATGTATCTAACCTTCTTCAAAACCTTTAGAGGAACCGAAAAACAAAAACATCATTTACACGAAAGCCCAAGTTTAATCACCATTCCATTAATTATTTTAGCGGCATTGGCCACTGTTGGCGGCGCTATTAATTTGCCTGGAAGCAATTGGCTGAACCACTTTTTAGAACCTCTGTTCAGCACCGTTACTCATGAAGAACATGCTTTAGGAAATACGGAATATATGCTTATGGGAATTGCTTTAGTGGGTGCATTACTTGGAATTGGTATTGCCTTTAGCAAATACATCAAACAAAATACAGTACCAAATGAAGACAGTGAAATTACTGGATTGACCAAAATAGTTTATAACAAATACTATGTAGATGAGTTTTATACTTTTTTAATCGTTCGACCTATAAATGGCCTTTCCAATTTCTTTAGAACAACATTGGAACCTGCTTTATCGAAAACAGTTTTCGGACTAGCGAATGTTGCCTATATTTTTGCAAATCAAGGGAAAAAACTTCATAATGGAAGTGTGGGATTATATCTTTTCGCTTTTGTTATTGGGGTTTGTAGCATAATAATTTATTTATTTTTAGTTTAATAATTTTACCTAATGGATGTAACTACTCTATTAATTTTACTTTTAGTTGGTGCAATAACAACTTATTTTTCTGGAGATAAATTAGCTTCAAAAGTGGCTTTAGGTTTCAGTCTAGCCGTTTTAGGGGTTTCTCTAAAATTGCTTATGGCCTTTAACCAAGGTGTTGGAATTAGTTACTTAGGAAATTGGATGGAATACCCAAAAGTATACTTGGCCTTTCAAGCGGATGGACTTTCGCTCGCTATGGTTTTATTGACAACCCTATTAATTCCTTTGATTATTTTTTCTTCGTTTAGTAATAACTATCCGAATGCTAAAAGTTTTTACGCGCTGGTGCTTTTTATGGCTTTTGCTATGACAGGAACATTCCTGGCCGCAGATGGATTATTATACTATGTGTTTTGGGAATTGTCTTTAATTCCAATTTATTTTATAGCATTAATTTGGGGTAATGGCGATGCCGATGAGAGAAGAAAAGCCGTGGTTAAATTCTTTATTTATACTTTGGCCGGTTCTCTTTTCATGCTTATTGCTTTTGCCTATTTATATCAAATAACAGGCAACTTCCTAATAGGCGATTTAAGTAGAGCAAAACTATCCGAAACCGAACAATTCTGGATATTCTTAGCCTTCTTCTTGGCATATGCCATTAAAATTCCGTTGATTCCTTTCCATACGTGGCAAGCAAAAGTGTATCAAAAAGCACCGACTGTAGGAACTATGCTTTTATCGGGAATTATGCTAAAAATGGGGCTTTACAGTGTTATTCGTTGGCAATTACAGATAGCTCCAATGGCAGCAAAACACCATATGTATGTTTTCATTGGTTTGAGCATTGCCGGTGTTATTTATGGTTCTATCGTTGCGCTTCGTCAAAAAGATTTGAAAAAATTACTGGCTTATTCTTCCTTAGCTCACGTTGGATTAATTGCCGCAGGCTGCTACACCTTAACCCTTGACGGATTGAGTGGTGCGGTTTACCAGATGATTGCTCACGGTTTTGTTATCGTTGGCTTGTTCTTCGTAGCTGAAATTATTTACAGAAGATACGAAACAAACACCATCAGCGAAATGGGAGGCATTCGTATGCAAACACCAAAGCTAAGCTCCATGTTTATGATATTGGTTTTAGCGTCGGTGGCTTTGCCAGGAACTTTTAATTTTATTGGAGAATTTACGGTTTTATATAGCTTAGCCCAAACCAATATCTGGTTTGTATTACTGGGTGGAACAACCATTATTTTGGGCGCTTACTATATGTTAAAAATGTTCCAAAATGTAATGTTAGGACAAACAAATACTAAAATTTTTGCTGATGTTTCGACTAAAGAAGCCATCGTTTTAGTCATCATACTAGCTTTATTATTATTCTTTGGACTGTACCCAAAACCAATAGTGGATTTGGTTACACCAAGTTTAAAAGAAATTATATTCAATATAAATAGATTTAATTAATTCATACAATGCAAACATTAATAGCTATATCTGGGTTAGGTGTTTTTTGCCTTATCGCTGAAATCTTTAATTTAAGAAAATTAATTGTCCCTGTTTCAGTACTTGGTCTTTTGACCATTCTTGGATTAAATCTTACTGAATTTTCTACTCCCCAAAGTTTCTACAACAACATGATTGTAGTGGATAAATTTTCGGTGGCATTTTCTAGTTTGTTTATCGTTTTAACAATATTTCTAGTAGCCTTGAGTCATGATGTTTACAAAGACCATCCTACCAAAATATCCGATTTTGTTGCTATAAAAATATTTCTTTTGGCTGGCGCCGTTGCCATGGTTTCTTTTGGCAACTTATCCATGTTTTTCCTTGGCATAGAAGTGTTATCTATTTCGCTTTACATTTTGGCAGCAAGCAATAGATTAAATGTAAAAAGTAACGAAGCAGGAATGAAATATTTCTTAATGGGTTCCTTTGCTTCGGGAATAATTTTATTTGGAATTTGCCTGATTTATGGCGCAACAGGTTATTTTGATGTAGCCGAAATTTATGATTTATCGCAAGGTGCGGGTTTGCCAAGTTGGTTTCCAATTGGACTAACTTTAGTAGTTCTTGGCATGTTATTCAAAATTGCTGCAGTTCCATTCCATTTTTGGGCACCCGATGTTTATGAAGGTTCGCCAGCATTGACAACTGCAACAATGAGTACGTTGGCAAAAGTGGTTGCAATGGCTACCTTATACAAACTTGTAAGCGGTTTGAACTCGAATTTAACGCCTACTTTCGAAATGGTAATTGTTGTAGTTTCTATCCTTTCGATGACGGTTGGAAATATTATGGCGTTGCGCCAACACAATGTCAAACGTATGCTGGCATTCTCAGGAATTTCACACGCTGGATTTATGCTGATGGCCATTTTAAGTTTATCCAATGCAGCCACTACCTTATTATATTATACTGCGGCTTATGCTTTAGCAGGTATAGCCTCGTTTGCCGTGATTATTTATGTCACTCGAAATAAAGACAATGAAGACATTTTAAACTTCAATGGATTGGGGAAAACCAATCCATTATTAGCAGCAGTGCTAACTGCTTCCCTTTTATCCATGGCTGGAATTCCAATATTCTCTGGGTTTTTTGCCAAGTTTATGTTATTTACGCAAACCATAAAAGCCGGCTATTTGTTCCTCGTTATTATTGGTGTTGTCAACTCCATAATTAGTGTGGGCTATTATTTTAAATTAATTTTGGCGATGTATACTAAAGAACCGAATGAGCAAAAACAAGCAGTTCCAGTTGTCTATTATTTTGTAGCGGTTGTTGCCATTGTGCTGAATATTATTATCGGACTTTGTCCATGGCTAGTGACTAATTTGTTGCAATAACACTTTTTTAAAACTATATTTCAAAACCATCAAGAGTAATTTTGATGGTTTTTGCTCTCCCTATAAAATATAAATTCAAAATATGTTTTTTAACTCTTTAAGTTTTGCTATTTTTCTACCATTAGTTTTTTTATTCTATTGGTTTGTCTTTAGTAAAACCAAAAATAGCCAGAATCTATTTCTAGTTGTTGTGAGTTATTATTTTTATTCTTGTTGGGATTGGCGTTTTTTGTTCTTATTACTTATTTCAACCCTTTTATGTTATTTCACAGGAATCCAAATAGAAAAAAATAGTAAAGAAAAAGAACGTAAATTTTGGTTTTGGTTGAGTATAATCGGCAATCTTGGTTTCTTAAGTCTATTCAAATATTATAACTTTTTTGCTTTTTCCTTTTCAGAAGCATTAAATAGTATTGGAATACAATCTAGTCCTCTTTTACTGAATGTTATTCTCCCTGTCGGGATTTCTTTCTATACTTTTCACGGTTTGTCCTATGTGATTGATATTTATTACAAAAGAATAAATCCCGAAAAAAACTTTATTGATTACGCTTTGTTTGTGAGTTATTTTCCGCTTTTGGTTGCCGGTCCAATTGAGAGAGCGACTCATTTATTGCCACAAGTAAAACTAAAAAGAAGTTTTGATTTTGAGAAAGCCAAAGAAGGAGTCTATCAAATAATTTGGGGATTAGCCAAAAAGGTAATTATTGCCGATACCTGTTCCACTTATGCCAATGCTATTTTTGATAATTATACTTCCATGAATTCATTGTCGCTTATACTCGGCGCCGTGTATTTTGCTTTTCAAATTTATGGTGATTTTTCAGGTTATTCTGATATGGCTTTGGGAATGTCTAAATTATTTGGATTGGACTTGTTGCGCAACTTCAATTATCCCTATTTCTCCAGAGACATCGCCGAGTTTTGGCGACGTTGGCACATCTCTTTGTCCTCGTGGTTTAGGGATTATTTGTATATTCCTCTTGGCGGAAGCAGGGGGTCAAAATGGAAACAAGTACGAAATGTATGTATCATATTTGTGGTAAGTGGTTTTTGGCATGGAGCCAATTGGACTTTTCTGGCTTGGGGATTTATCAACGCCCTCTATTTTTTACCGTCTTTACTAATGGGAACCAATCGCACGAATATGGAAACGGCCGAACTGCATTGGGATTTTAATTCCATAAAAGTATTCTTCAGTATTCTCGCCACTTTTTCCCTATCATGCTTGGCTTGGATATTTTTTAGAGCCAATTCCATCCATATTGCTTTTGATTATATTGGTAAAATAATAACAAACCAATCTTTTGCGTCACAATACCTAACCAACCAACGGTATAGTTACGAATTGTTACTGCTCCTTCTTGCATTTATAATGGTAGAATGGAACAGTAGAACAAAGACAGAACCTATTTCGGGAAAATACAGTGGATTAAAAATCGTTTTATGTCTGTTGGCCATAATCACTTTAGGAACGTATTCAGATTATAAAGAATTTATATATTTCCAATTTTAATGCAAAAATTTATAACATTAGTCGCCAAAATTCTACTCACGATTCTATTGCTTTTAGTAGTGTTAGATTGGATTTATACGACGGTGTATTTGCATTCCTCTAAAAGAGGAAAAGTAGAATATGTAATTAATTCCAAAGCTCAAAATTATGATGTGGTCATACTAGGTTCTTCAAGAGCCAACAACCATTTTGTTTCCGAAATATTTGAAGACAAAGGGATGAAAACATTTAATTATGGAATGAGTGGTGCCCATTTATTTGAAGCTTCCCTAATGTTGAAACTAATGGCGGAGCGGAAATTTAAAATAAAAACCGTAATTCTAGAAGCCGATTTGGGTCTTTGCAATGAAAAAGAATCGGAAGGAATTGCGGCAAAATTTCTTCCTTATGTCCATCACTCCAACACCATTAAAAATCATTTTTATAACCAGGAAAATTTTAATGAATTATACTATATCCCTTTTTATAGATATGTAAAGTATGATGCTATTATTGGTTTTAGAGAGATGTGCAATGCGGCAACGAACAAACCCACAAACAATTTAGACCATCTTGGTTATTATGCTTTGGGTAAAAAACGTGGGAAAATGAAAAATGACCTATCGCCTTTAAAACCAATCCGCAATAAATATTACGAAGAGATTAAGCGCATTTGCAAGGAAAATAATTACACCCTTATTACGGTAATGACACCCATGTGTAGCAATGTAAAGGGTTTGGATTATTTTGAAAAGGCAAATAAAATTTACCCCGAAATACACAATTTGGAAAATGTTGTGCAAGGAGACCAATATTTCTCTTCCTGTGGTCATCTCAATGATACCGGTGCACGAATGTTTACTTCTATTGTCATAGAACGCTTTTTTGAGAAAAAATAGTACACGGCTAGAGGGTGTAAACAGTTAATATAAAACTCTTTTGAGAATTTTTATTTGCAACAACCCGAAAAATTAACGCATGTAACGAAAACGCATAATTGTCTTTTCTTCACTTACGAGATGTATGCTTTAGTTGATTGTAGCTTATGCAATCAAAAGTGTATCACTACGGATTGAAAACTTCCATTACTGGCAACGCTTTATTATTAAAATCCCACATGGCCTGATTTTCCCATGAGGATCCATTTGTAGATTGAACACCTCTAAAAGCAACCCATTCGGTTCCCCAATAACAAAAACCTATTCCTTTTTGAGTGTTTTTTATAACCGACTTTAAAGCCAACATATAGCTTTTCTGGCCTTCTGGTGTAGCTGGATAAGCTGTAATAATTTGATCATTTGACCCTAAAACGTTGTTGGTCCAATCATTCCAACCCAAAGTAAATGGATACGAAGTTTCGGCAATAACCACTTTTTTATTATAGGTCGCGCCTAAAGTATTGATGGTCGCAGACAGGTTGGCCAAATTTTTACCATGCCAAATTGGATAATAAGACAATCCAATATAATCATACTCTATTGCATTTACTTTATTGAAAAACCAGGTGGCATTAGCATCAATTCCGGCGTAATGTAGCATTATTTTTGTGTTTGGCGACTGAGTCCTAATGGTTGAACTAGCCACATTTAAAAGTTGCAAACACTGATTCTCATTCGAAATAAGATTCCCATTCGGCCAAAGAAAACCACTGTTGATTTCGTTTCCTATTTGTATAATATCAGGTTGGATTTGGGTAACTATCAAAGAAGTATAGTCGGCAACAGCTGTTTTTAATTCTGTAAAAGACATATTTTGCCATTCTAAAGGCGTTGTTTGATTTGCTGGATCTGCCCAAGTATCCGAATAATGAACACATAGCCATACTTTCATTCCGGCATTTTTCACTCTTATTGCTAAAGCTTTAACTTCACTTAATGTAGATTGGTTTACTGTTGGATTCTTCCATAATCGAATTCTAACAGTATTGCAACCGGCATTTTTTAAGGTTGTAAGGGCATTTTCAACTTGATTGTTAGCATTATAAAACAAGGTGTTTTCGCTTTCTATTAAAGGTAAAAAAGACAAATCTGCTGCTCGTATAAAAGAGTCATCTTGGTTTGTTGGTGTTTCATCTTTACTAGAACAAGAACTCAAACACACAACAAGTACAATTATAAAAACACCACCTACTGAAATTATCTTTTTTATCATATTTCAAAATTAAAAGAAATTGAACAAACTTTGGCTAAATAAGAAATAAATAAAACGCTGATTTCTAGAATGTTTTTGACCAAAGCCTGATTGGGCTAAAACCTTTGCAACATATTTGGCCGGTTCGCCTCTGCTGATTTTTAATTATTTACGAAATGTTTTTCGATTAAGTGCAACAATTCGGTTTTTCTAATGGGTTTTTCTATAAAGTCGCTGCAGCCCGCTTCAAGTGCTTTTTCTCTTGCACCAGTTATTACAATAGCTGTCTGCGCTATTATGACAACTTTCTTGTTAAATTTCCGAATTTGCCGTGTGGCTTCATGACCGCTCATTTCAGCCATTTGAATATCCATCAATATTAGGTCTATGTCAGGATTATCACGGCAAATCTCAACGGCTTCAAGCCCAGTCTTTGCTTTCAAAATTTCTTTGGAAAATAATTTAACTTCTATCTCTAGCAACTTCTCTGATACATCATCATCTTCGGCAATGAGTATTTTTAGACCCGAAGCTGCGGAATTATCATGATTTACGATGGCTGCCGAGCCGTCCTTTTCAATATCCTTTTTTTCTTGCTGCTCGGCATTATAAGGCAAAGTGAAAAAGAATGTTGACCCTTTCCCTTCATCGCTTTCTACCCAAATTTTACCCTTATTTTTTTCTACAAATTCTTTGCAAAGAATAAGACCCAGTCCTGTTCCTGTATTCTTATTGGTGTCGGGGGTTGAGTAACTTTGGTCAATCTGGAATAATTTTTCAATACTGTTCTTTGATATACCTACACCGCTATCGCTAACCGAAAAGATGATTTTGTTTTGTTTTTCCAGTGCTGAAATAACAATCTCGCCACCTGGCATCGTAAATTTTATAGCATTGGAAATCAAGTTTCTTAACACCGTGCTTATCATATCCTTATCGGCAAAGACAGTCATCTCATGTGGTAAATTGTTTTTGATGTTGATTGATTTTTGCCAAGCAATAAAATTTAACAAAAGAGCCTCTTTATTGATGCAATTCACCATATCGAAATACTCCGGTTTGCATACTATCCTGCCGGTTTGCATGCGCGCCCATTCCATCAGGTTCGTCAGTAAATCCATCGCCTTGTTGGACGATTTTAAAATAATATTGGCATACTCATCAATTCCTTCAATGTCCTTCCTCTTAATCTGCTCCACAAGAAGATTGCTAAATCCAACAATGGCATTGAATGGGCTTTTAAGGTCGTGGCCAATGATTGAGAAAAATTTATCCTTGGAGGCATTAAGTTCCTTTAATTTGATTTCGCTTTCTCTTAACTGTTCTTCTATAATCTTCCGTTTGGTGATATCAAGCAAAGTAAGTAAACATTGTTCCTTATTTATCGAACAGGCGCCTTCAATATGAGCATGTATTTCAGCTTTCCCTTCCATTGCAATTATTACTTCGCAGACACTTGTTTTTTCAACTGAATACAATGACTTGATAAATGAATTAAAAATAGGTCGGGTATCCTCCGAAATAAAAAGGGCAAGCGTTTTCCCTATTAAATAGATTCGTTCCTTTCCAAGCATTTTTGCTGCGGCGAAATTCAACTCCAAAATATCGCCTTTTTTTGAAGAAACAATATAACCAAAAGGAGCAAAATCAAAGAGGTTGGTATATTTTTCGGAGGCTAATAATGTTGCTTCTTTTGCTAACAATAGCTCTTCGTTCTGCATTTCTAGTTCTATCTGGTGCACTTCTAATTCGTGTAGCATTTTAAGTGCCCCCGCTTCCAAAACAACAGCGTTGGCTTTTAATTTTTGCGCTTTAAGTTGTTCCTCTGCTTTTTGTAAAAGAAGTGCTGCACCTAATCTGTTGTTGTCTGCTTTCATGATTTATACTAATTTATGTTTCCGAAGTAATTCATTTGCTTTATCTAATTCTTCTTCCAATCTTTTCTTTTCTTTATTATCCAACGCAAGTTTTTTGTTGGCAATAACCAATTCATCAGCCCGCTTTTGTTTCTCTTTGTTTTGAAAGGCAAGTTCCTTGTTGGCAATAACCAATTCATCGGCCCGTTTTTGTTTCTCTTTGTTTTGAAAAGCAAGCTCCTTGTTGGCGGCAGCAAATGCTAATTCGGATTTTTTGGTATCCGAAATGTCTATAAAGGTTATGACAAGCCCATCAATGCGATCTTCATAAGTCTGGTAGGGCATTATTTTCACGGTAAACCATCGCGCATCTCTTGCTTCAATATTGGTTTCTATAGATGACATCGTACGCAATACTTTTTTTGCATCGGCTTCTATTTCGCTGTACTGTAGTTGTGAAATTATATCGGTAAAAGGTCTGCCAATGTCGGAAGGGCGTAGTTTAATTATTTTGGCTACCTGTTGAGTATATCTTCGGATGTTGAGTTCTTTGTCTAAAAACAAAGTAGCAATATCGGAACAGTTCAACCAGTTTTTAATGACATTGCTTGCTTGCTCAAAATCGCTTACTTTGCTTTGCAGTTCCGTATTTACGGTTTTCAGTTCTTCGTTTAGACTTTGCATTTCTTCTTTAGAAGTCGTCAGTTCTTCGTTGGTACTCTGCAGTTCTTCATTAGATGATTGCAACTCCTCGTTGGTTGACTTTAATTCTTCCTGAGAAGTCTGCATTTCTTCCTTTGTACTTTGCAAATCTTCGAATGCTCGTTGCAGGTCCAATTGAAATTCCTGCTTATAGACATCCACTATTTCATTGCCTGCTTTGTCTGTTTTTTCTTGTTTAATGATGGTGGCAATATCATTAAAAACAAGCAGAATTGTCCCGCTAATGGCCTCTGGTTTTTCTATGTGTTGAACCGTAATATCCACATATTGGGCAGCACTTTTATTGCCCACTTTCAGATTGCTTAAAATATGGGGTTCATAATTTTGCCTTGCTTTTCGTATTGCACTTAGTAGGGGGATACTCAGCCCTTCACGTGCCATAGCAAAAACGTTCATGTTCGCTTTACCTGCTGAGGGCTCGAGATATTTCCCTGTGTGCCCTGTAATATATAAGATATCACCATTTCCATTTATCAGCACGCTAGCAGGGGCAAACTTTTGTAGTATCAGTTCATCAACAAGTGCTTGAAGATTGGTCGTCTTATTTATGGTTTTTGTGGTTTTTGTAGTTTCGGTAGTTTTATGGTAATAAGAACTTGGGAAATCTAATAATTCATTGGTTATATTAGCTGCAGAGCGTTTATAGAATTTCAGTTTTGTATCTATTGGGGTAAAAAGACCGTTTTGAGAGTTTTCATTCTCAGAATTGCCTAGCAGTATTATTCCGTTAATATTCAAACTATAGTGAAACAAAGCAGTCAGTTTTTTCTGCAATTCGGGTTCCATATAAATAAGCAGATTGCGGCAAGAAAGAAAATCAAGTTTGGTAAATGGCGGGTCTTTAACAACATTATGCGGAGCAAACACTATCATTTCACGAATGTTAGTATTTACCCGAAACCCTCCATCGGTTTTTGCAAAAAATTTCTTTATTCGTTCAGGGGAAACATCAGCAACAATATTGGCAGCAAAATTAGCTTTACGGGCTATTTCTATAGCGTCTTTGTCAATGTCGGTGGCAAATATTTGCAGGGTAAAATTATTATTGCTCTTGTCATTTTCCATTGCTTCTTGAAAGGCGATTGCCAACGAATAGGCTTCTTCACCTGTGGAACAAGCAGTGACCCATGCCCGCAATTTATATCCGTTGGGTAAATGCTTAAACAGTTCGGGGAAAATTATGTCTTTTAACTTTTGCCACACTTCCGCATCTCTAAAAAAGTTGGTTACACCTATTAATAATTCTTTGAAAAGAATATCAATTTCTGTTGGATTCTCCTGCAAAAAAAGAACATAGTTGGCTATTTTAATAATCTGATGTACCGCCATTCGTCTTTCTATACGGCGAAATAAAGTGCTCTTTTTATACATCGAAAAATCATGTCCTGTTTGTGTGCGAAGCAAAACAATGATTTTATCGAGGTTGTTTTTGTTTTTAAATTCATTTTCAGTCTCAACTGCCACATGCGGAATGTGTTGTAACAAAAGCATTAGCTTAGCTGGCAATTCAGCTGCCGGAGCAATAATATCTGCAACAACTGAATTTATGGCGCTGCTCGGCATACCGTTAAACTTTGCATCGGTAGGAGCTTGCACTAGCACTAAACCGTTTTTTTCTTTAATATCTTTAATTCCTAAACTACCATCGCTGCCCATGCCCGAAAGAATAATACCAATGCTTTTATCGTTCCTGTCAATCGCCAATGAACGGAAAAAAAAATCTATCGGAAGTCGCAACCCTTTTATTTCAATAGGTGCAAACAAAAGCAATACGCCATTTAGCACCGACATGCTTTTGTTTGGAGGAATTACATACACATGATTTGGCATAGCCAGCAATCCATCGGTTACCTGCAATACTTTCATGGATGTTTTTTTTTGTAGTAGTTCGGGCAATATGTCCGCATGATTGGGGTCAAGGTGCTGAATAACTACAAACGCCATGCCGTTGTCCTTAGGAATGTTTTCGAAAAATTCTTCCAATGCTTCTAGCCCGCCTGCAGAAGCACCAATGGCAACAATGGGAAAGTCCTTAATATTGGTTTCGCTTAGTTTTTTATGTACTTCTTTAATCGCCTTTGGTGTTTTATCCTTAGTTGCCATCCTGATTTTATATTAAAATTACAATACCTAACGTCTCTTCTAGTTTTTATTTCTACTCGATTTTAAATGAAAATCTTTGTTGGCTTTAAATTATTTGACCCCTATTGTTGTTATTGTTATGTCTTGCATTCCGTATTGGTAGTTATAGCGTTTTGTTTTTAATATGCATTGAATATAACAAGCATCGTTTTACAAAGGCATGTTTGATAGCACATGAAGGGAGCGGTCATATTACTATCGTAATAGAGCATGATATTAGGCAGGGACTATACATCCCAAAACGGCCTAATAAACTTCCTATAATAGGATAATACCCACACAAAATTAGAAAAATAATTTTAATTTTATGTTAATTTTTCATATTAATGTTCGACTCCGTCCGAAAAACAAAAAACTCTTCTATTCAGAAGAGCTTTTGTACCCGAAGCCGGCAAACTAAAAAAATTTGACCCGGCTCTAAAAAAAAAGCTCCTCTTTGCAGAGAAGCTTTTCGTACCCGAAGCCGGAGTCGAACCGGCACGGTTTCCCACAGGTGTTTGAGACCAGCGCGTCTACCAATTCCGCCATTCGGGCTTGACAGACAAAACCAACAACAGTTGGTTTATCGCATTAAAAGAGCAACAAAAAGTGTTGCTTGTTTTTAAACACGGTGCAAATGTAAAAAATTAAATTCCATATTCTAGAAAAATACTCCAAAATTTCCTTTCCAACTTCGATTTTATTCCTAAATTTGCACCTCGGTAAAACGAAGCACAACTAACTAACTACCAAACAACAAAATACAATGTCACATCAAGAACCAGAAGCAAAAATATTTGCGTGTTCCCAAAGTGTATATTTAGCCGAACAGATGGCCGAAATCTATGGTGTTCCGCTAGGTAAAGTTACGTTCTCAAAATATAGTGATGGTGAGTTTCAACCTTCTTATGAGGAATCCATAAGAGGATTAAGAGTATTTATTGTTTGCTCTACTTTTCCAAGCTCCGACAATTTAATGGAGTTGTTGTTAATGATTGATGCGGCAAAAAGAGCCTCAGCACGTCATATAACCGCTGTTATTCCTTATTTTGGTTGGGCAAGACAAGATAGAAAAGACAAGCCAAGAGTACCAATTGGAGCAAAACTAGTAGCAAAACTATTAGAAACGGCTGGTGCCACAAGAATTATGACCATGGATTTACATGCAGATCAAATTCAAGGGTTTTTTGAAAAACCGGTGGATCACTTGTTTGCCTCAACTATCTTTTTACCCTATGTGAAAAGTTTGAATTTGAAAAATTTAACCATCGCGTCCCCAGACATGGGTGGTTCAAAAAGAGCCTATGCTTATTCTAAGTTTTTAGAATCGGATGTGGTAATATGTTACAAACAACGAAAAATTGCCAATGTCGTTAATTCGATGGAATTGATTGGTGAAGTAAAAGGAAGAAACGTTGTTCTTGTGGATGATATGATAGATACCGGCGGAACGCTAGCAAAAGCTGCCGATTTAATGATAGAAAAAGGCGCGTTGAGCGTTAGAGCCATTTGCACGCACGCAATTTTATCGGGTGATGCATATGAAAAGATTGAAAATTCTAAATTATTAGAATTAATTGTTACCGATTCAATTCCATTAAGAAAAGAATCAAACAAAATAAGAGTAGTGAGTTGTGCACCTCTTTTTGCCGAAGTAATGCACATGGTGCAACACAACAATTCCATCAGCGGTAAATTTCTGATGTAATTCAGTTGACGGTTGATAAGTGTTGGTTGACAGTAAAAGGCAATAACCAACAACCATAAACCAACAACTAACAACTAAGTATTTTAATTATTAACTATATATTTTTACAATGAAATCGATTACAATTAAAGGATCAGAAAGAGAAAGCGTGGGCAAAGTTGCGACTAAAGCCTTACGTAATGCTGGAATGGTTCCTTGCGTTATTTACGGAGGAAGTCAACCAGTTCATTTTGCAGCAGAAGAAAAAGCATTCAAAAGCTTGGTTTACACTCCAAACGCACATACTGTTGCGATTGAGTTAGGAAAAGATAGCTATAATGCCATTCTTCAAGACATTCAGTTTCATCCAATTTCAGATGGAATTTTACACATTGATTTTTTCCAATTGAGTGATGACAAAGAAATCATCATGGAAGTTCCAGTAAATATTGTTGGAACATCTCCAGGAGTTTTGTTAGGTGGTGTTTTAAATCTTAATCAAAGAAGATTAAAAGTAAAAGCGTTGCCAAAAAACCTTCCTGATTTTGTGGAAGCTAACATCTCCGAATTGCAAATGGGAAATAAATTGTATGTAACAAAATTACCTACAAAGAATTTCAAATTAATGCACCCAGATAACACTGTTGTTTGTCAAGTTAAGATTTCTCGTGCCGCTATGAAAGCAGCTCAAGAAGCAGCAAAAGCAGAAAAAGGCGGAGCTAAAAAGAAAAAATAAGCACATTCTTTTTTAAGAAGTTTAAAAGCATCAGTCTCAGGCTGGTGCTTTTTTTATTTTAATATCCCAAATGCTTTTTCAATTTAGTAATGTATTTGTACTGTTAGAAACTTTCGTATTTTTACAAAATGAATTGGCTTAAAAACATCTTCAAACAAAAACCTGTAGCTGAAAAACAAGATGCTATGAAACCGGAGGTTCACGAACTCCAAAAAAACAATATAAAAACAGTGAGTAAAAAATTCTTAATCGTTGGCTTAGGCAATATTGGTGCAGAGTATGTCAATACCCGACATAATATTGGTTTTAAAGTGCTGGACCATTTTGCCAAAAAAGAAAGTCTTTCTTTTGAAACTGCAAAATTGGGTGCCGTTACCGAATTTAAAATAAAAGGACGAACGCTCATCCTTCTAAAACCCAATACCTATATGAACCTCAGCGGTAAAGCGGTGCATTATTGGATGGAAAAAGAAAATATTCCCAAAGAAAATCTCCTAGTTATCACCGATGATTTGAATTTGTCTTTTGGCACCATTAGAATAAAAGCCAAAGGAAGTGATGGCGGGCATAATGGCTTGAAAAACATACAACTTTTATTAAACTCTGTTGACTATCCAAGGTTCCGTTTTGGCATTAGTGACGAATTTAAAAAAGGGAAACAAGTGGATTATGTTCTAAGTGATTGGGACGATATAGAAAAAGCAAAACTCCCCGAACGACTTGACCTTGCTGTTGAAATCATACAATCCTTTGCCTTGGCGGGACTGGAGAACACCATGAATCTATATAACGGAAAATAAAATTGGCGAACTTATTGTAAGCCCTAATAATAAATTTAAAGAGAGCACCATGAAAAAGTTATTCCTTATTCCGTTAGCACTCGGATTATCCTTTTGCCATTGCCAAAAAGCTGCGGTTGCGGCAACCCCAACTAAATCTTCTATTGAATCGGTTTGTCCAGAAAATGGAGTATGTACTATTCAAATCCAGAAAGGCAAAAGCATGGCAGTAAAAACAGATGAATTTGGTAGTATTTATTATACCACAGAAGATAACGCCAACAAATCCATCATCATATATGAATACAAACGCAATGTTCCCGAAGGACTACAAGATGGGCAGCACATAGAGGAAATTGTCTTTGAAATAAACAATTCCGACACAACACTTTCCTTAAAGGATGAAAATCTTCAAAACACAAAAATGCTTTTTGGCAGACATTGTTTTTGTAGAGGTCAAGCTGGGTATTTTAAAGTAACCGAAGGCAATCTAAATTTAGAAAAAAATAAAGGAATTATTAATGTTGATTTGGATTTTAAAGTCACTAAGGCCCCTCAATTGTATACTTCTGTAAAAGCAACGATAAAATAAAAAATCCCGTTCAGCAAGCTGAACGGGATTTTTAAAATTTAAAATTGTTGTTTTATTCAACCACAATTTTCTTCACTTCTTTTCTTTCTCCATCGGTAACCGTTAATAAATAAACACCGGCTTGTGCATTATTTAAATGGATGTTTTGATTGAAAGTAGCACTGCTTGAAAATTCATTTTCAAAAATACTTCTTCCTCTCATATCATACACCAATACCTTAACGCCGTTTGAAGAATTGGTGTTAAATTGAATATTAAAATTACCGTTATTTGGATTTGGATACACTGCAAAATTATCAAATCCTACATCGTGAGTAGATAGCGTTATTGTTTGTGTACATACTTCAATGGCCCAATTATTAATTGTTCCTGTATCCCCTGCGAAATTATCATAAACTCTAAATGTCCAATTCCCTTGTGGATTTTGTCCATTAAAAGCAGAAAGTGCTGCTCCTGGTGAAACAGTTTGAAGTAGCGTACTTGCACAATTAATTGCAGGTGATCCATCACTGAATTTTAAAAGTAGTGTTGCGCCAGTAGCACCACAACTTCTATTGAATAATTTTACAAAAGTAGTTGGATTTTGAGGACTGCTTATGTCTGTTTGAACATCTGACAAATAAGTGTGAGTAAGACTCTGAGAAACATTTACATCAGAAATAGTACCTGTAATTGGCACATTCATAGTTCTAGTTGTATAGCTTCCAGGCGCTTGATCTACAAACGCTAGAGGCGCGTTATCCGTGTAAGTATTACACGCGTTTACAACCGTATAACCAATGGCAAATGTTTTTGAATTCACTGCATAATAAATATTATTGGTTGGTTCAATCAATATTCTACAAAACGGGAATGCAACACTAGGTACTGTAATTGCCTGTGTTCCGTCATTTGCAGTTGCAGCAGCAAGAACCGTTGGGAACGTCAATCCACCATCTGTTGATAATAAAATATTTACTGTGGTAGTTGCAGGAACTGCAGTTCCTCCAGCATTCCATGTTATGGTTTGTGAAGTTCCTTGTGTCCAAGTAATCCCATCAACATTTTGGGAAGTTACTGCAAAGGGAACACCACTAGCAAAAGTAAGTCCCATGTCAGCTTTTTGTGTTTGTCCACCGTTTGGTGTTCTGTTATCTCTAACGGTTAGTCTAAATGACATAGTCCTTGCAACCGTTGGAAGCATTTCCCATGTTGATGATAAATTTCCAATTAACACATCCGAAAATTTTGGAAAATATCTTGTTAATGAAGTAGTTGGAGAAAAAGATCTAAAATTAGTACCTGTTGTAGAAGTTGCTGATGGAATTGGACTAGAAACATACGTTCCATTGTTTTGTTCCCAGCAATAGGTTAATGCATCTCCATTGGCATCTGTAACCGCCGTAGATGTTAGTTTAAAAGCTGTTCCATTTGGAATAGTATAATTTGTCAATGCTGGAATGAACGGTGTGAAATTTCCGTTATCAACTCCTGCAACACAGTTTCCTGCTCCGGTAATGTGGGCAAACATTTCTGCCAAACTCACCGCATGAAAATGGTCATCACTATGGGCTTGTACATCTTGTGGAGAACAAATTCCTGCATAAGCCATTATGGTAGTTCCACTTCCTGGCTCCACTGCTGTAGTCGCACTTCTGTTACCCGCACAGTTTCCACCGTCTCCGGCAAAAGTATGGTTACCACCAAATTGGTGACCCATTTCGTGGGCTACGAAATCAATATCATAAGCATCTCCAACTGGCGCTGGCGAACCTGTAATTCCTCTTGCTTTTTGACCTGAAAAGCATACACATGGTCTTTGTGCCAATCCACCGCCACCAGTACTTACTGTATGACCAATATCATAATTGGCATCACCAATATTAGCATCAATTACGGTTTGACTTTCGTTAATTAAACTATTTGCATTTGCATCAGTAAAAGCATCTGTTGTTATGAAAATAACCAAATCATTATTGGCTACCAATTGCATTTTTAACGACATATCTCTTTCATATACCCCATTGATTCTTACCATAGAAACCACCATAGCAGCTAAAACCGCTGCTTTCTTTTGTGCTAAAGTTCCTGCGCCCATTCCAGCTGCAGTAACGTGATAAGCTGCATATTCAATTGTACATGCCATTGCTAAACGATAAGTTCTGTACTTACCATCTGTTGCTCTACCGGCAAGATTTGGGTTGGTATTAGTTACGCCTTCCGCTTCTTCTACATTACAAGCAAAAGTTCTTGAAGTAATAGAACGCAGGTCGGCTCTTTTGTATACCATATACTCATTTAAATCCTTGGTATAAGGATCAATAAAAAAGGTTCCTGTTTTACCTGACAAGGTCATCGTATGCAAACCAAATATAGTGGTGCTAATATGAATGGAAGCGGTAGGATCTTCAATACCTTGACCTTCATAGGTTTTGATATCTTGATATCTTGCTGCCAAATCAGGGTGCATTACCGAAGATTCGTAAACTCTGTAATTTCCCATTGTCCCATCGGCAGAGGGGAATTGTACAATTACATTGGATCTTCCAGAAAAAGTATCCTCTGAAGGAGCTTGTTGCAATTGCGATTTTAAAGCCGCAATATTAAGAGAATATACTTGAAATTCTGTTGGCATTGTAGCGCGTTCCAATTTTTCTTTATAGTCTACTCTTTCTGCAGAAGATTTGCTCCATATTTGAGCTTGTGAAAAACTATTTGCGGAAAATAAAATAGTTATCAACGATAATAGTAATGTTTTTTTCATGGTATCTTTATTTTATGACGCCCAAATATAAGTATCTTTCAATGATTTACAAATTGATAGCTGCTTTTTTTATAGAATATCCAATAATTTTTTCTACGCTTTTTATTTAGTGTGACAAAAATTATATTTATTAAATTCTAAAAACATATTTTTGCCCCATTAAAACTGTCGCCGTTGAAGATTTTTAATTCCATCCAATCCTTTCAATCTAAGAAAAAAACTGTTGTCACCATTGGTACTTTTGATGGTGTTCATATGGGGCATAAAAAAATCTTAGAACGCATTACACAAAGCGCTCTATTAATGGATTGCGAAAGTCTTGTCCTCACTTTTTTTCCGCATCCAAGAACAGTCCTTCAGGAAAATTCGGAAATGAAACAGCTCAACACCATTGAAGAAAAATCGCTTTTATTTGCCAATGCCGGAATTGACAACTTAATCATTCACCCTTTTGATAAAGATTTTTCAAGATTAACCGCCGAAGAATTTGTCAAAAAAGTATTGGTAGGCGCTTTCCATATTCAAAAAATCATTATTGGTCATGACCATCGTTTTGGCAAAAACAGAACCGCAAACATTAATGACTTAATAGCGTTTGGCGAGATTTATAATTTCGAAGTAGAACAAATTTCTGCTCAAGAAATTAACGACGTTTCTATAAGTTCTACCAAAATCAGAAACGCTTTATTAGAAGGCAATAGTACTTTAGCCAATGACTTTTTAGGTTATAATTATCCCATAACCGGAACCATAGCGAAAGGCAAACAACTGGGACGAACTATCGGTTACCCAACGGCAAACATCCATATTGCTGAAGATTACAAACTCATTCCTAAAATTGGCGTTTATATTGTACAGAGTTATATTGATGACAAACTTGTTTTTGGGATGATGAACATTGGCTTTAATCCAACTGTGAATGGAACCGTTCAAACCATAGAAGTTCACTTCTTCGATTTTGACAAGGATATTTACAATCAAAAAATTACCGTTGAAATCCTGCAAAGAATTCGTGCCGAACAAAAATTTGAATCCCTTGATGCTTTAAAAGTCCAATTGGCTTTGGATAAAGAAACTTCTCTTGCATTTATTGCAAAATTGTAATCCTATAGGGCCTTGATCATTTTGCATTTAAAATACTAATTTTCTGTTTTTTCCGTTAATTTAAAAAACACTTCGTGATTTTTTATTAAATTTGATAGTGTTTTCTCTTTTTTTAATCTTAAAAAACTTATCGTCATGAAACTACCAAAAGAACTCTTAAACGGAATTTTAATTGCTGTGGGGATTGCTCTTTTCTTTTTAGCTATGGAACTATTAGGGCTTTCAAAAAGTTATTATTTAAGAATATTAAATGTCCTCATTGTTTATTATGGTGTGCATCGCACAATACAATCAAACATGACTGAAGAAAATTTAAGTTATGTAAACAATATAATTTCGGCAGGATTCACTGCTTTTATTGGAGTGTTTCTAAGTGTAATTGGATTGGTTGCCTTCATTTATATCAAAGGAGGAAACAGCTATATAAACGCCCTTTCCGAAGGCTTTTTATTTGGAGGCAAGCCAACTATAAATGAATATTGCATTGGCCTTTTGTTTGAAGGTATTGCTTCGGCGGTGATTGTGGTTTTCATCGCTATGCAGTTTTGGAGAAGCAAAACAAAGCTAAACGATTAAATTTAAATTCCCATTTTCCTTTTTGTTTCTTCGGGACAATTTAACTACTTTTGACACACTAAAAAGCGACACAAATGAGCGTTACGAAACACGATTGGACCAAAGAAGAAATTATATCTATTTACAATAAACCTTTAATGGATTTGCTTTATGAAGCAGCCACCATCCACCGTAAACAACACAATCCAAATGTAGTTCAGGTTTCCACTTTACTCTCTATAAAAACAGGTGGGTGCCCCGAAGATTGTGGATACTGCCCTCAAGCCGCTCGTTATCATACCAATATTGAAGGCAATGATTTGATGTCTGTAAGTCAAGTAAAAGCGCAGGCATTAGGTGCAAAATCAACGGGTTCATCCCGAGTTTGTATGGGTGCTGCTTGGCGCAATGTAAAAGACGGTCCTGAGTTTGATCAAGTTTTGGAAATGGTGCGCACCATCAACAAACTGGATATGGAAGTGTGTTGTACTTTGGGTATGATTACCGAAAATCAAGCAAAAAGATTGGCCGAAGCAGGTCTCTATGCCTACAATCACAATTTAGACACCTCGGAAGAATATTATAAAGAAGTTATTTCCACTCGTGGTTTTGAAGACAGATTACAAACTATTGAAAACGTTCGTAAAACCAATATTACGGTTTGTAGTGGAGGAATAATTGGCATGGGGGAAAGTATAGAAGACAGAGCCGGAATGCTCGTTGCTCTTTCTACTTTAAATCCGCAACCCGAATCCGTCCCTATAAATGCCCTTGTTGCTGTGGAAGGAACACCTATGGAAGATGAAAAACCAGTAGAAATTTGGGAAATGATTCGTATGGTAGCCACCACTAGAATAATAATGCCCGAAACCCAAGTACGCCTTTCGGCGGGAAGAACGAACATGAGTAGAGAAGGACAAGCGATGTGTTTCTTCGCAGGTGCCAATTCTATTTTTGCGGGCGACAAACTATTAACTACGCCAAACCCAGATGTGAATGAAGACATGAAAATGTTTGAAACATTGGGATTAGTAGCGCAAAAGCCATTTATAAAAATAATGCAACCTAAAACGGTTGAAGCAATAGATTCCGAATATCAAGCATTGGGAGAAAAACCAAAATGGTCCCGTCCTGAACATAATATTGAACGTAATTTAGAAGCTTCTTCTAAAGGGAAATAATTGAAATTCAACTAAAAAACAAACCCCCATCTAGTTTTAAAACTAAATGGGGGTTTTATCATTATAACTGTTTAGAGGTTACTTAAGCAGTATTTTCTTAGTCACCACAAATCCATTCTCCAAAGTAATTTTAACGATGAACGCTTGTTGGGTAAACACCACATTAGAAATCTCCAATTCTTTTAAATTTACTTGACTGTTATTATAAATAACTCGGCCAAGGATATCATAAACAACAACACTATTCATGTTTTCAGCATAGGATTTAATGTCGATTTGATTGTGGCTTGTTGTGGACACAACAACGCTATTCGCAAGGGTGTCGAAATCAACTGTCCCTAATGCCGATGGATTAGTATAACGCAATACAAATCGAGTGTCAAATCTTCCTGATTCGGAAGTAAACACATAAGGTGCTTCTCTCAAATCGTGAATAATATTCAATGCTGTATCTTCCAAATAAATGGATTGATTTGTTTCATGAAACAAGCCATCTGTGATTGCAACAGCAATAGTATACGTTGCAGAAGTAGGTATTTTAACCCCTAATGGTACGGTATCGCTAGAATCAAAAGGCAATGCTCTTCCTTGAATACTATATGATTTATTATCAATCAATGAATATAAATTTTGGGTGGCTCCTACAGTAATATTCGCATCAAACATTCTATCCATTGCCATTGTAGCACCTTCTATATAACCCACAAGAGTTCTCGTTGCAACGCCTGATTGGTCAATTAAGTCCAACCAAATTCTATCTTTTTCTATCTCTTGGGAAACGATAGTATTATGATTAGCTGCATTTCTATAAAAGTTACTGTTATCATAGTAAGCGCCTAAATTACTTCTCATAGCATTATTAAAAGTAACGGTTTGTGAAGCATCTGGCGCGCCATCATTCATTGTTACAAAGAACCCTTGTCCAGAGGCAACGTAACCACTAAAAGCACTTGGTCCGCTGCTTACTCCTGAAGAATTATAGGTAATATAATCTCCAGGCGCATAATTATAGGCATAAGTTCCATAATAAGGACTAGTAGATATTGTAGGCAAACTGCCGTGTGTCCACAAGCGAATATTCCCTAAGATATTGGTATTAAGGGTTAAAAAATTAATAGCATTGATGGAACACGGATACGGATTTCCAACCAAATTCATATTGTCGTTGTATTCAGAAATAGTCGTCCCGTTGGTTCCAGCATAGGGAGCGGCTGGGAATGAACCCAAAACAGTAGTAATGTCTCCTCTTGCTATACTTGGTTGTTTTATTCCATTAAATGGAGTTCCTATAAAAGTTGCAGTATAATCGGCTGCAGTAGTGTTGTTAAAAGTATTTGGCGCTCTTATAATGTACCCTTTACCTGCAAGCATGCTATCGGCGGAGGCATTCTGCCAACTTCCTTCGCTATTATTACTATTGGCTATTGTTGGATTCCATTTCCATATCAAAGCAGAAGATGTACCTGGTGAAACAGCAGTTGTTGCAAAACTAGCTACTGGCGATGACCAATATACATAATCATTTAGTTTCACTGTTTCTGTTCTATTCACATTAATACTTCCTGTATTTACACCATTGTCGGCTATTTGAACCAAACTTCCGTCGTCTTGAACAATAACATTTCCTGTTGCGACAACGGTTAAATCATTTTGGATGGCTACATAATTTCCGGATGCAATGGTCAATACATTGGGAGAATTTACATATACACTACAGGCTTCAAAACTTCCATTGCTAGTTGTGCTATAGTTGCCATTAATTACTGCGGCCTTATTAAAATTAGGTGCGCTGTTTGACCATATACTTCCGTCCCAAGTAGTACTTTGCCCTGCACTTATCATAACCGCATTGGATGCTGAGTAACAAGTAGCTGTGTTCTCCCTAATTTGACAATAATATTGATACCCAATCAAACTTGAAATGTCCGAAATAGTTAAAGTAGCTGTAGTTGAACCGGTATAAAATCCAGCGTTCGTTAATGTAGTCCAAGTAGCAGTATTGGGCGCCACTCCATACCATTGATATGCTAATGGATTACCTCCAGCAAAGCCTTCTGTTCCAGCTACGGTCAACGATGTACCTTTACATGTTGGGGTATAGGCCGGATGAACAGTGACCGTTGGTGGCGTACCAGCTAAAAAGTTAAAAGTCCCTATATTAGAATAATCATTGGTTGAGCAAGAACCAACTCCGGTTCCGCCCCAATCAATGATATCCCAATCCGAAGAAGAAAAGGTGCTGTTAGGTATGACTGCCGTATTTTTTCTTCTGAAATCAACCCCTCTGTCACCAATACCTAAAGCAGTTCCCCAATTGGAGTTCATGTAAGTTCCCCAATTGTCTATTTTTGTTGCACCATTGTATAATGCTATATTATCATTCCCAGAAGCCTCAAAATTAATTCCCGAAATTACCGAAACTAACTGTGCTGATGAACCATCCCCTCCGGTAACCGTACAAGTAAACCCGCTTGTTACAGTACTCACCGTATAGGTAGCGCCATTGGCAATTGTGCCCGATAAAGCTACTGTTCCATAACTCGCGGCAGCACCATTGGCAAAAAACTGCAAGGAATAGGTACCAAGATTCACAGATGCTCCCGTGCCGTTATAAATTTCAACATACGTTAAACCACCATAAGAAGCATCGGTAACCTCGCTCATAAATAACTCCGTAGGATTTGTACCCCCTTGGCAGCTGGTCGCTAAATTTTTGTCGACTGTGAACGAATTAGAAGCCTGGCATCCCAATGAGTTGGTAGTTGTCAACGTTCCTAAACCGTTTGGCGCAGTAGCGGGCACTATCGCTTTGATGTGGGTAGCGTCTATATAGGTTACCGAGGTAGCCGCTGTTCCCAAAAAGGTAACGGCAGCTCCGGTTAAATTATTAGCCGTGGCAGTAATCGTGACTTCGGTACCAACAGCTCCCGAGGTAGGCGTTATGGTATTTGTGGTAGTAGCGCAAACGCCATCACCAGTAAAATTAATAACATATGGATTTTCACTTCCCGATGCGTCATTGTTAACAATAGAAATACTTCCTAGAAAAGCACCTGGTGATGGAGGCGTAAAGGTAATGGTAAAAGGCACAGGGGCATTACCATTATTGATACTGCCAGGGGCATAATTAGTTGCATAATCTATACTGTTTGATAACGTAGCCGTTGAAAAAGTTAAGGTTTGTTGTCCTAAATTTTGAATTTCAAAGGTTACTGTCACGGGTGTTCCCATAATAACACTTCCGAAATTATACGTTGAAGCCGTCAAATAATTTACGTTTGCGGGAGTCGTTCTAATATTTATTTCCGCGTCTCTACTACCTGCCGTGAAATGATTTGTTGCTGGCAATGTTGTTGCAGCAGCTACGGTTACTGTTGTCCCTGATGCTACATTCCCATTATTTAACCAAGCGACTCCATCCCATTGGTTGCTTTTCTTGGAACCTGTCGTACCTGTCCCGCTGATATCCCCTACTCCAGGATATGCTCCAGTAATGAATGTGCCAACAAAAGAATATGCCGCAGATGTAATGCCTGATGAAGTTACCTCCCAATATCTATTAATATAATCACTTGTAGCGTCTAAGTTTGGCTCTTTATTATTTTCAATAGCCATGCCTATATAAGCACCTACAGCCATTGTTCCTGATGCAAAATTAATAGTAGCAGGCGTATATTGCGTGCCTCCACTACCTATAGGAAAGATTTGCGCTCCAATAGCACTAATGTTTTTTCTTAAAACACCCCCTGCCGAAACATCGGCAATAATATAACTACTGGCTATACCCGTTGGGTTTACCCCCACAGCTAAGGTCATTACATTGGCAGCCAAATCTATCAAACCTGCAGTCAAAGTAAGAGCGGTAGTTAAGGTTACTGCCGACCCCATTGTACAACCAATTCCTCCTCCGGTACGATTCATAGTCAACATACCTAAATTTAGGTCGGTAACAAATTTCACCGTTCCAATATTTCCTGTTCCTAGTAACGTCAAACTAGAAGTAGTGTTTCCTTTAAAACTTCCCGTACCCAAAATAATTCCAGGATTTCCTGTGCTTCCAAGTGTTAATGCAAACCCATTCAAATCAATAACATCAGCCGCATTGCCAAATGTTAGCACATTCACTCCGGTTGTTGTAGAAGAAATGGTAATGCTACTCAACAACTGAACTGTTGTTCCTGTTCCGGCAGTTACTACAAAAGGAATCGTCAATGCCGCTACCGAAGAAACCGTTTGGGTTCCAGTTTTAGTAAAGAAAATAGCTCTCTCGTTGCCCACCAAACTACCTGCTCCTGTAAAGGCAAGATTACCGCCTGTTTTTAAATCATCACCTATTGTTGGACTGCTATTGCATAAGGATAAGGTTCCTGCTACCGTAACATTTCCTGGTATGGTTACTGCTCCTGCAGTAGAAACGCTACCCATACTAAAAGTAGCACCTGCATCAACCACTAAATTTCCGACAATAGCTTTTGGCCCATTGTTAGATGCATTATAATAATTCAACGTTGTGTTGTTGCTAATTTGAACATTGTTTGGCGCACCAACACCGCCTGTTGCAGCCGTGGTAGATGTCCATTCCAATTGTCGTGCATAGGAAGAACCATTGTTGTATTGCAATAACGAACTAGATCCATATCGTGGTGAATTCCCTGTACAAAAACCATTGACATTCATTTGAAGCGTTCCGTTTATAGTAACTAATGAACCCGTTCCGCAATCCAATCCTTTTTGTAAATCTATCGTTGTGTTACCATCTGTGGTTAAAGTTCCACCATTGGTTACCGTTAAATCGGCAGTAGATATTAAAACTTTTCCTCCAGCAAGTGTGCTAGTAATTTTTCTGTTACCCGCACTCAAATCTAAATTTCCGCCTCCCGAAAGGGTCAGTGTTTGGCCATTCAAATCAATAGTACTCGTAGCATTGGAAGAACCTAGGGTTAAACCGCTGCTTGCAGTCACAACAACATTGGTTCCGGTAGCCAGTTTCAATGTGCCACTGCCTTGAACCAATAAATAATTAAATGTTTCTGTTCCCGTTGCCGATACCGTAAGGTTTTGAGTTGTACTTCCGTTAAAAAATACCGCTCTATTACTAGGGGTAAACGTTGCCGTGGAAGCTCTTGTCCAATTGCCTGCAAGATACAAATCGCCACTTGTTGCGTTTAACGTTAAAGTACCGCTACTGATATTTAAATTTCCGGCCATTCCTCTATTGCTATTTGGCATAGAAACCGAAGCCGAGTTTTGTATTGTTACGTTTTGTGGAATTCCTGTTCCTGCTGTAGTCCCGTTTGCCGTCCATTCGGCAGCAACAGCATAGGTTGTATTGTATTTTAAAGTAGAGGCATTACCATATATTGGCGCATTGGTAGTAACACTTCCACCGCTATCAATTTGTAAAATGCCATTGTCTGTAAATCCTCCTGCGGTAGTTATGTTTAATGTATTGGCAACAAGGGCTGTTCCTGTTGTGGTAACCGTTAACCCGCTTGCTGCCGAACAGTTTAATGGTGAATTCACCGTTAATGTTCCCGCTACCGAGCCAACAGCATTGTTTATTTGCGCCCCCGTTCCTTGAATAGTAACATTAAAAGGCGGGTTGGTTGTTGGCCAAAAAGTTTGTCCTGTTGCTATTCCATACAAACCACTATTGTTATTCACGATCAAAGTGCTACCCGATGCGGCATAGGCAAATGGATTTGTTCCAGTAGCCCAACCGCCACCATCCACTTGAAACGTTCCGTTAACGGTTGTTGCTCCATTGTTGGTATAGGTTGCACTAATCGCCAATGATGCGCCAACATTTATAGTTGTTGCCGTTCCTGAATCTCTTGTAATTGTAGCTGTAGCTGTTACTGTGTGATTAACAATTGCTGTTTGTGCGCTTGTTGGCACAACGCCACCTGTCCAAGTTGAACCGGTATACCAATCACCATTATTGGCTGTAGTAATACCCGAAGAAGCAAAAGTTGCCGTTAAATTTAAATTATCTATACCAAAACCTTGTCCATTAGTTGAACCTGCTAAACCCGTGAATTTCCAACACAAATAGTAAAATCCTGATGGCGCAATCGTTAATCCTGTTAACGTTACCGTTTTTGCCGTTGCCGTTGGTGGATTGTAAATAATAGTATTGTTTGCATCTGCTGGACTTGATAAATCTCCAGCGGTTGCGGCGGTATTTACTGCAGTTGCAGTTGCGCCATGAAAGAATGTCCAATCAAATTGTCGTGATCCTGAACGGTACTTTTCATAATCAAAAGTAATTGTCAAATCGGTAATATTGCTTGTTCCTGTATTTTGAATGGCAACAATAATAGCTCTTGGACTTGAGTAACTCCCTGAAGTTAAAAACCCTAAAGACCTATCAGTCGCTGAAGCTGTTAGACCATTAGCATAATTATAAGCACCACCACTGGAAGTACTTGTTAAAATACCAACTCCAGTTGTTCCTGCCGCTTGAGTTGTTGCGATAGTTCCTGTAGAATAATTAGCAGTTGTATTTACTACAATACCTGTTGGCAAAGCTGCAGTTGCAGAAGTCCCTAGTCCGTCAAAGTTTTGTGTAACAGGAGTTGCGCTTGGAATTGCAATTTGCCCATACGAACAAACATTACCCACAAACAAAGCAAAAGCAACAAGTAAAAATTTAAATTTCATAGTATAATATCTTGTTTATTCCCATAGGAATAGTGCTTTTTTTGGCGCGCCAAAAAAGGTCAAGACATTCTAGCAGAAAAGGGACTCGCAAAACTACTGCTAAATTAATAAAAAACAAGTTATTAAGATTAAGAAGTTATTAAGAAAATGTTTCTTTTTAACATTTTTTTAAATCTATCTCTTACAATTAAATTGTTCTACCTCTTTTTTTTAAGGGAGTTAGCTTCCTAAAAAGACCTTGGGAAACAAAAAAAATCAAACTGTTTTTCATTACTTTTACATTTGATTTTTCAGCCTATGTCCACTGCGTTTCCAACACCCCTTGAAATCAAAAAAAAACTAGAATATTATTGTAGTTATCAGGATCGTTGTCATCAGGAAGTACAAGAAAAACTGCGTTCTTTTTCCCTTTCCACCGAAGAAAAAGACATTATTATGGTGCATTTAATTCAGGAAAATTATCTTAACGAAGAACGCTTTGCACAAAGTTTTGCAAGAGGGAAACACCGTATTAAACTTTGGGGTAAAAAAAGAATTGTCATCGAGCTCAAGCAACGCGCCATTTCGCAACCCAATATTAAAACCGCTTTACAAGAAATCCCAGAAGAGGACTATTTGGAAACTTTTCACCAGTTGGCCCAAAGACATTGGGAAAGCATTCGCGAAAGCAACGCATTGAAAAAAAAGAAAAAGTTTTGCGACTACCTTTTACGAAAAGGATGGGAAAGTGATTTGGTGTATGACAAACTGAAAGAGCTTGGGTCTTCAACGCTAAGGCGAACTCAGGGCGGGCGTAGCGCAGACTGACATCGCTTATTTAAATTGCAATTGCTAAAAAAAACAATCGATATTCATTGTCACACTGAGCTTTTCGAAGTGTCTTTTCAAGCCAATGCCAATCAAAATTGAACATTGTCACACTGAGCTTGATGAGTTCTAAAAGTGACTTTTGAAATGCTACACAAGAGTAAAACTCGTCAGGCTCAATCAAAACATTCGTCCTGACGAGTTGTTTAATTTACCGCGGTAAATCAAACAACTTACCGCGGTAGTTTTACAAAGTGACCGCGGTAAAATGATTAGCTCCTCAGGACGAATAATTTAAATCATCGGGAAGAAACTAAAACGCTCACCGCATTGCCACCAAAACCAACGGCATTGATTAAAATGTTTTTTATTGCTTTCCTGCCCCCTTGTTTTCTTCCAAAAGGAACTTCAATAAAAGTATTGTGCTGTATCATCATCAGCGCCATCTCCACACTCAAGATCCCCGAAGCACCAAAGGTGTGCCCTATTTTCCATTTGTTAGTAGTAAGCAGGGGAAGGTTATTGCCAAATAATTGTTGGATGGCTATATATTCGGAGGTGTCCCCTTTCAAAGT
Source organism: uncultured Bacteroidota bacterium (assembly GCA_903842575.1). Lineage (GTDB taxonomy): Bacteria > Bacteroidota > Bacteroidia > Flavobacteriales > Flavobacteriaceae > Flavobacterium. The sequence goes on from CAIMMM010000125.1 coordinate 42,812, forward strand.
GCCCGGTGCGTGCATAACAATAGCATCAACGGCATCCAAAGAGCTGTTTTTCAAAGCCATCGCCATCGATTTTTGAAAGCAAACAGCATCGTCTGATATGGAAATATTGTGTTCCAACTTATCGGTAGCAAAACCAATTCCGGTGATGTAACCCAAGGCATTTTCCTTTTCCCCTAGTTCCAAACAAGCCATAGCCGCACCTTCGCCAAGCACCATGGAATTTTTAGTTTTTTCTAAATCAAAAGCGCGACAAGGATAGTCTTGATTTTGATTGGTATATATCTTCAAAGCGTGCATTTGTGCAATGGTAAAAGCCGTCAATGGGGCTTCACTTCCCCCTACCAAAAACTTCGTTGCCAATCCCGATTGCAACCAAGCTACAGCATTTAAAATGGCATGCAAAGCGGTGGAACATGTTATGGAATGGGATATTTCGGGGCCTTGGCTTTTTAAATCATGTGCTACCCAAGAGGAAATATTTCCTAAAGTTGTAGTGGGCGACGTTAAGGTTGTGGTCTTGCCTGTTTCGAGAAACTCTTTGTGATGTTTTTCAAATAATTGGGTGGCGCCACGAGAGGAGCCCACGTTAATTCCAAAATCGTCGCCTTGTTTCCAACCTGCATTTTTAATGGCTTTTCTGGAAGTAAGGATTGCCAACAAAACGGTTTCGTCTAGGGCTTTATATTTAATTTCTAATTTTCTTAATTGGTCTATTTCTTTTCTAATTGCGAAGGGGATTGTAGCAACAAATTGCTTTTTACCATTGAATTCTTGAATAGAAATCAAGGTTTTATTAGAAAGATAATTATTCCAAATGTCAGTAGGATTATTTCCTAATGGCGAAATGGAAGCGAGAGAAGTGATGGCTATTTTGGTTTTCAATTAAAAAATATTTTGAACAAAATTACACTATTTCTAATGCTCTTTCTATAGTTAAATATACTTTTTCCAATTGTGTATCTGAAATAATATATGGAGGGAGAATGTAAACAATATTACCAACGGGACGCAAAACAATTCCGTTTTCAATAAAGAAGTTATAGCATTTATTACGAAAATCGCCATAATAACTTTCTTCGTTTTCTGTTTTTATTTCCAAGGCGAAAATAACACCCAGCACACGAGTTGTTTTAACTTTTGGATTGTCTTTTATCTGGTTTTGAAACTTTAAATGTTGTTGATTAATCCGTTGGATATTGTCTTGCATTTCGCGTGTTTGCAGCAAAGAAATGCTTGCCAATGCGGCGGCACATCCTGTTGGATTGGCAGTAAAAGTATGCCCATGAAACAGTGCTTTGTTGACATCATCATCATAAAACCCATCAAAAATTTCTTGTGTAAAAGTGGTCACTGCCATTGGAATTGTTCCTCCCGTTAATGCTTTAGACAAACACATCATATCGGGGTTTTGAACCAAATAATCACAAGCAAAGTTTTTTCCGGTTTTGCCAAAACCCGTCATGACTTCATCGGCAATAGTAAAAACATTATTGTCTTTACAAAGCGCAATCATGACATCTAAAACTTCCGCATCATACATCACCATTCCAGCTGCGCCTTGTACGAGTGGTTCAAAAATAAAAGCAGCACATTCGTTAGTCGTCAACACTTTTTCCAAAGCTTGAATGCTTTTACTTTCATTACCCGCAATTGGAACTGGAATGCGAACAATATCAATCAACGAACCCTTGAAAGCTTCGGTAAAAAAAGAAATTCCACTTGCTGCCATGGCTCCAAATGTGTCGCCATGAAAAGCATTTTCAAAGGCAATGATTTTGGTTCTTTTTTCTCCCTTGTTATAAAAAAACTGCATGGTGGCTTTCAGAGCAATTTCCACAGCAGTAGAACCATTATCCGAATAAAAGATTTTCTTTTGATTGTTGGGTAAAATTTCCATCAACTTTTCCGAAAGTAAAACGGCGGGTTCATGCGTAAATCCCCCAAAAAGAACATGCTCTAAAGTAGTAAGTTGTTTGTAAATAGCATCGGCTATTACTTTGTTGGAATGCCCATAGGGATTTACCCACCATGAAGCAATAGCGTCAATATATTCCTTGCCATTTTCATCCCAAAGCAAAGCGCCATCTCCTTTTACAATAGCAATAGACGGTTGCGCCGTTTTGTGTTGCGTGTATGGATGCCAATTGTGTTTTTTGTCTCTTTCGGAAAGGGTCATTTGATTAACGATTTTTGATTTTGCCCTTCGACTGCGCTCAGGCTACAATTAGATAATTGAAGTTATAAATTTAGAAGATTTTCACGGAATTTATCTGCATAATATTGAATTACATTTTGGTCGAAATAAGGTTCGTTGTCTATTCTACCCATAAATTTTACGCCTGTTTTTTTTAGGATAATTTCTTCTGTTGGTTTATTTTCATCGCCAGAGAAAATGATTCCTGCCCCCTTTATTTTCTTATTTTTCAATGCTTCAATAGTTAATAAAGTATGGTTGATACTGCCTAAATAATGTCGGGAAACTACAATTACTTTATAATCTTTTTGGATTAAATCCATCACCAAATCTGTATCATTTAACGGAACAAAAATTCCTCCAGCTCCTTCAATAACGAGATGATTCTTGGTTTTAGGGTCGGTAATTTGCTTTAAATCAATGGCGATTCCATCTAAAGCGGCTGCTAAATGAGGGCTTGCAGGGGTATTGAGTTGATAGCTGTTTTCGTGAATAACCGTTTTAGCGTTAGAAATGTAGCGTTGGATTTTATGACTGTCCGAATTCTCTAAATCGCCTGCTTGAATGGGTTTCCAATAATCGGCTTCTAGCGCTTGAACAACTATAGCGGATGCAATGGTTTTGCCAACGTCGGTTCCTATTCCGGTGATGAATATTTTCATGATTTTTTGTTTCACAGAGATTCTCGAGATTTACAGAGATGCATGGAGTTAATTTTTTGCTCTGTGTATCTTTCTTTTTTCGCAGTGTGTCTCCGTGTAATTTTATATTCTTAATTAATTTCAAAAACAAAAGTAAGCAACAATTCCAAGCAATCGGAAATTTCCTTTTCGGAATTGTAACTGTGTAAGCAAAACCGCAAACGCTCTTGTCCTTCGGGAACGGTTGGTGATAGAATGGGTTTTACATCAAACCCTTTTTCTTGTAATTGATTGGCAATGGTTTTTACCCGTTCGTTTCCTAAAATGATAGCCGATTGTATTGCCGATTTATTATACACAAAAAGGGGTTTCAAACTCAGTCTGTTTTTCTCTTGATTAAAAAAGTGAATGTTATGACGGAGTTTTTCTAAGGTGTTTTTTTCTTGGGTTAAATGTTGATATGCCACAAGAATGGTAGCAACCGAATGGGGTGAAAGTCCGGTGGTGTAAATAAAACTGCGCGCAAAGTTTATCAAATACTTTTTCAATTCCTGACTGCCCAAAATCGCCGCGCCATGACAACCCAATCCCTTTCCGAAGGTCATGATTCGGGCGAAGATTTTATTTTCTAATCCCAAACTTTGAATTAAGCCTTCGCCATGTTCTCCAAAAACACCTAAGGCATGGGCTTCATCAACAACCAAATTACACTGAAATTGTTCTGAAAGCCGCACTAGTTTTTCCAAATCGGGACTGTCGCCATCCATGGAAAAAACGGATTCGGTAATGATATACACTTCATCGCCACGATTGTCAGACTGAGCTTGTCGAAGTCTTTTCTCTAAATCCTCTAAATCGTTGTGTTGAAATTTATAGCTCTTGGCATTGCTCATTTGAATGCCATCGCGAATGGAAGCATGACACAATTCATCGTATAAAATAACATCGGAACGTTGTGGTACCGCGCTAAAAAAACCTACGTTGGCATCGTAACCCGAATTGAAAATTAACGCGGAATCTTCTTTATGGAAGTTGGCAATATATGTTTCCGCTTCCTGATACAACACATGATTCCCGGAAAGCAATCTGGAACCTGTGGCGCCGTTCTCCTTTATATTTTTGTCTACAAGAAGTTGATGGGTTTCTTGGAAAATAGTTTCGTTTTGTGCAAAACCTAAATAATCATTGGAAGCAAAATCGATTAAATCATTAGCGACGGCCAATTTTCGTAAGGCATTGTTGGCTTCACGATGCTGCAGTTTTTGGGATAATGATTTTGGAAATAATTTCATAGACTACAAATGTAATAAAGTCTGCTATTCCCTAGCCCACATAGAAATGAAAATCCTTTATATTTTTCTTTCAAAATATAAAGATTGCTTCCCAATATGTTTGTTTTAATCGGAGAACCGTGAACTACGTTTGCAAGGAATAGCTGGATACGGCTCCGCGATTGGGGAAGCAAACAGCATCTATAAAAAAAGCCAAACAATAATGCTTGGCTTTTCATTTATATTTTATTACGTTCAGTTTGCTTTGCTTGGGTCAAATTGACTTAGTTGGGTAAAGCCAAGACTTTATTGTATTTTAAATCCATTGGGAATTGCCCTTTTCTGTTGCGTCCAGTAATTTTAGATTTAATTTTGCAGCGAACAATCTTCCGTAGTTCAATGCGGGTTGGGATTCATCGAAGTTAAGTATATTAAAATGTTTGTTTCCTTCGTACCATAAGTTGACTTCAAATTGTTCGGCTCCAACGTTATGGAACACCGAAACATATTTCAATTCGGGCATTGAGGAATAGAACTTGAATTTAAAGAGACCTTGACTGAATACGGTTTGAAGTTTTTCTTTTTCAAGATTGAGGTACCTGGTTTTTATAACTGAAAACCCCAATCCAAAAGTAAATGCAAAAAGGGCAATTGTTAAGTTCCCTCCTAAATCTTTTTCTATTGAAGTGTCTTCAGGAAAAGCGTACAACTGGTAAAAACCATTAATAACCATGCCTAATGAGCTGAAGTAAAACACTCCGGCAATGATTAAATGCCAAAAAGGCCTGGTGTTTTTACTAAGAACTATTTCGTTTTTATCTAAATCCATGTATCAAAAATAAAAAAAAAAAACCAAGCAATACTGCTTGGCTTTTACTTTTTTATAAACAATTGTATTAGTCGGCTAATACAATTACTTTATTATCTTTCATTTCGATGGTTCCCGAATCGATGTCCAAGGTATAGTTTTGATCGTTTATTTTTTTAAACTTCTCTACCACTTCTTTTTTGAAACTAAAATTATCAGCAACTATTTTGATAGTTCCTTTTTTTAATGTGGAAACTATCGGTGCGTGATTATTCAAAATTTGAAACGAGCCCACAACTCCCGGAAGGGAAATGGAAGTTACTTCTCCTTTAAATAATAAGGCTTCTGGTGATACTATTTCTAAAATCATTTTTCTTTAGTTAATAGTTGATGGTTGATGGTTGGTGGTTGAAACTAACAACCGACCACTAACAACCGACAACCAATTATGCTTCTGCTAACATTTTTTGTCCAGCTTCGATAGCATCTTCGATAGAACCTTTAAGGTTGAACGCTGCTTCTGGCAAGTGATCAAGTTCACCATCCATAATCATGTTAAATCCTTTAATAGTTTCTTTAATGTCTACCAAAACTCCAGGAATTCCTGTAAATTGTTCTGCTACGTGGAATGGTTGTGACAAGAAACGTTGTACACGACGTGCTCTTGAAACCGATAATTTATCTTCTTCTGATAATTCTTCCATTCCAAGAATCGCGATGATATCTTGTAATTGTTTGTATTTTTGAAGTATCTCTTTTACTCTTTGCGCACAGTCATAATGTTCAGCTCCTAAAATTTGGGCAGTCAAAATTCTTGAAGTAGAATCCAATGGATCCACCGCTGGATAAATTCCTAACTCGGCAATTTTACGTGACAATACGGTTGTTGCATCTAAGTGAGCAAATGTTGTTGCTGGTGCTGGGTCAGTTAAGTCATCCGCAGGAACGTAAACCGCTTGTACCGATGTAATAGATCCTTTATTGGTAGACGTAATTCTTTCTTGCATCACACCCATTTCTGTTGCCAATGTTGGTTGGTAACCTACCGCAGATGGCATACGTCCTAATAACGCTGATACCTCAGAACCTGCTTGTGTAAAACGGAAGATGTTGTCTACGAAGAACAATACATCTTTCCCTTGATCTGAACCAGCGCCATCACGGAAATATTCAGCGATAGACAATCCTGAAAGTGCTACACGTGCACGGGCTCCAGGAGGTTC
>CAIMMM010000126.1 GCA_903842575.1 uncultured Bacteroidota bacterium
AATCATTATATTTCATCAAAAAATATTTTTCAAATATATCGAATTTTTATGATCTTTATTTGTACTTTTGCATTGTAGTCCCGGTTGTCACTGACGTAAGTCATACAATCGGGTTTTGTTTTTAATTCCTTCTTATAGTCGTACAGTATTTCCGATTACTTAACGAGTTTTTTTCTCGTTTTCCCTAAAGTAGGTGATTTAAGACAAAATGAAACCAACTTTGTTTATATCTCCCAAACAATCAGATTACCCTAATATTATATGTAAACTTCCCATCCTGTTGCAAATTTTTTGTATTGTTCAAAATTCATTCTTACATACAAAGGAAAGAATAAAAAACCGAATTGCAAGCCTCTTTTATTGGAAAGTGTGTGCCTGATAAAAAAATTGGTGTTGAAAAATTGGTTGTTAATGGGTTGGCAACAATGATGAAAAGAACCGGAGGAAAGTTTTTTGCTTTTTGAGAATACCAGGCAGATTTACAACTTTTTATCTCCGGTTTCTTTGGCATGTACGCCACAAAGTATAACATCGAATTTTTTGACAGGCAATTACGCTTTGTCTTTATGTCTTCGGATTGGCTAAACTCAGGATTTTCTCCGTTCGTTCCTTGTTGTTGTTCGGTTTTTCTATACAGACCGGAAGAAGTTGTGAAGTTGCCGGTTTTTCTTTTAGCCGTAAAATGCTTACGTCAATTGCCGGACTACAATTCTCAGCAACACAAAACGAATGAATCCTAAGACCACTTGACCGCTAATGCTCCATAATCGCAACAGCCTCTGTCAATGTTATTTGCTCTCTAATCTTTGAATATTTTTAACAAGGATAGGAAGCTATATACAGTTGGCAATAAGTACATATAGTTTGCTCACCTTATACTTTCAGCTGCTATTTCTACTTTTGTTACTCTATACATTTTTACGGAAACACATTCAATTTTATCCTGACTAAATAAAACAACATTTTTGCCACCTTGGTGCAATGAACTATTAAACAGTATGCCGTCTGCACCAGTATAATGCCTAATAAATTCACAAATAAATTGTGTTGGGATATATTCTATTTCAGAATCATATCGTCTTATAGGGATGGATAAATCTGCACTGATAAGTTTTCTTAAAAACATACTTTTGGTGTATTCAATAATTTTACCTACGTTCAAGAAAGCATTTGGGGATTCCGTAAAGTCAACTAAAACAATTTTTAAATCCTCCTTTATTATAAATGTTCCAACACTAACTTCATCTAAAAAGGTTGCTCGAATTTCATACAAAGTTGTTTCAACGTCCTTACTTAGATATAAATATGGAATTCCTTGGGGATTGGCTCTTCCTGCGCATGCTTTGCTTTTTTTAGGACAGCCCATATCAGTTATTTTATATTCTTTTTGATCCCCACTATAATGTAACCTTGCCCTGAACAATGGTTCATTTTCAGAAAGTTGTTCTGTCTTTTTAAATAAACTATCCCAACCCAATTCAAAAATAAGTTTGTCAATATTAGGTAGAAATCGTTTTTCCCATTTAATATCATCTTTTAATGTTTCCCAATATGATGTATGTTCCATTATATCATCAATATAATCAACAAATAATTTGGGATCGGTAATAGAAGAATTTATTACCAAAAGAATATCCGACAGAATATTGTGACATTTAGTTTCATTGGAAAAAAGATTCCAGTCTTTCTGAATCAATTCAACAAGTGGTGTACCATTAGGCTCAAACTTAAAAATTTCAATAAATTCGGCAAAAAAATTATGTAATTCACCAACATCCAAAAGCTCAGAATTAATGTCTGAATGGCAATAGTCACATTTGCCTTTTTCTTTTGAGTTGGAAACAATAAATCCCTTAAGTTCTATATCGTTAAAACAATTCACACAAACCTTCATGATTATTTCACCGTATTTAATATTTCATTCATTAACTCAAGATGATTCTTTATAGAAATCTTTTTTACCATTCCCAGACCTGGATATGCAGTATTCTTATAATATTCACGCAACTCTTCAGAAGCAAATGTATGAATGTTTTTTTTATCAAGAAATGAAATAGCTTTTTCTGTGGCTTCTGCAAATTTACCTTGAATGTTTGCAATACTATCATTACTATTTGAAACAAAATGTTTAACCCAAACTTCTTCGTTTTCCTTTTTATAAGATAAATGAATGGCTACAGCCCAAGGAGCTGCGCCTCCTTCAATAAAATCACTAATAAGAAGTGTATAATCTGAAAATCCACGAAAACCATCTGCTATATAAAATAAATGTTCTTCAGTAAATTTTTCCTCTGGAATAATTAAAAAGTCTTTATTGCGTTTTTGAGGATTAAAGTTGTCATCAAGTCGGATTAATTCTTTGCCTTTGTCTGATAGTTTTCTTTTTAAAGTTCTATTTTCCTTTGATACAACATATTTAATTTTAGAAGAAAAAACAAGATTTTCAAAATCAACATCGCTACTATCAACTGTATCAGAACAGATTAACATCACATTATCATAGTCGTTTTTCTTAATTTGAGAAGCAATATAAGGATAATTATTTGTTAATAAAAATGCTGGAATCCAAATAGAATGATCAAATAATTCATCTTTAAGAGCATCTATTATTTCTTCCGCATTTTTTTTATCACCTACTTGAGGATTTAGGATTAAAGCAAACTTTACTTTGCCTTCTTTTAGTTTTGGTAAAGCCAATTTCATGCTATTAAATGTACCTTTTACTGGCTCAATAATTGGAATTATATTGTTTTTGATACCATATTGAAAAGCATATTCACGTAATGCAATAAGCTCAAACTGTCTTCCTCTTAGATATGGGTAGTACATATTTAAATATTTATTAATTTTTGTAGTTTACAATCTAATTTTTGATATAAATTGGCATCAATATTCATTGCGAAACACACTTGCCTTAATTCACTATTAAAAGTACTGATTATACCAGTGTTGGTTTTTCGCTTTTTAAGTTCTTCAATAAAAAGGATATGTAATTGCTCTTTTGGTATTTGTTGTATCAATTCACTGCAGATATCAAACATATTAAAACTATTCATTTTAGGTAGTTCGCCATAATATTG